>JACQDG010000218.1 GCA_016201185.1 Acidobacteriota bacterium
GCGGGCCGAAATTGATGGGGTCCTGCGAAGTGCCTTGGATCCCCAGCGCCTCCGCCACGTTCGCTCCGAAAGCGAAGAAGGGCGCGGTGTTGCTGCGGTTCCGGCTGAAGTTCCAGCTTAGACGGTGGATCAGCTTTGGTCCGAAATTGTGCGTCCAGGAGAGGCTCGTGTTCAGGCCCCGGCCGTCGGTGTCGTCTTTGAAGCCGTAAAGCTGCGCGTTCTTCGCGTTGCGCTGCTGGAGGTTGAGATCAAAACCGAAACTGTCACGTTCGGAGAGCGTGTGGGTCAGCCGGAGGCCGAAATTGTCGGTGTCTTGCGGGATCGAAGTAAGGTATTGGTAATTCTGCACGGAGCCGGGCTGGTTCGGCAAGGGGATGAAATCGAGCAGGCCGAGGGCGGCCGGATTCATGCGGGACAGAGGGACGCGATTGTCCAGGAACGGCTTGCGCGTTGTGGGGTCGAAGACCTGCGCCAAGCCAGCGGGGGTGAAGGAGCGGGAAAAGTCACCGGAGCGCTCGGCGGGCGTGGGCAGGGTGGCCGTGGCGTTGTAGTTGTAGGGGTTGCGGCTCCGCGTGCCGAAGTAGCTGGCGAAAAAGAACGTTTTCTCGCTGTGGACGATTTTCGGGATGCGCAGCGCGCCGCCGCCTACCAGTCCAAAGCGGCTCTGGGCGTAAGACGGCTTCGGGACGGTTTGGCCGGTGAGCGAGTAGGGCCGGGCATCCAGCGCCGAGTTGCGCAGGGAAAAGAAAGCGGCGCCGCGCAGCGCGTCCCGGTTGCGATTGGCTCGGTTGCCGAAGTTGGTCCAATCGCCGGGCGGCCGGCCCATGCCCGCTCGGCCGCCGCCAAAGCCGCCGCGGCCTCCGGGTCCCCCGAGTTCCCCCGGGCCCATGCCGGGTCCCATGCCGCCAAACCGCGGTGCACCTCCGGGCCCCCCGCCTGCGCCTCCGCCGAAGCCGGGGACATTGGGGGCTCCGGGGCCGCCAGGGCCACCCGGCCCCTGGCCGAAGCCGCCGGCCCGGCGCATCGCAAAGGGGTCCTCCTCCTGCGGCGCCGCCAAGCCCCGGCTCAAACTACCGCTTACCAGGAACGCTTCGTTGCTGTCGGCCGACGTCTGGGCTCCATTGGCGCCCGGCTGCGGGGTCAGCGCGTCGAGCACCTGGTTTTCCGCGACCTGGTTGAGAGCAGCGGCCCGGAAACCGTTCTGCTGCCGCGAGGTGGGACCAGGGCCTCTGATAGGTGAGCCGGGCGAGCCTGGAGGCCGCGCCGCGGCCTGGGGCTTGGGCTTCAATTCCAGGGACCAATCGGCCATGACTGGGCTTTCCCCGATCGTCACCTCCCGCCGAGCCTTCGAGAAGTCGAAGATTTCCACCTCGACCGTCCAGGCGCCAGGGGCGAGACCTTCTAATAGATATTTCCCAGACTCATCGGTGCTGATGGAGATCTTGCGGTCCCCCTGCGTGGCCGTCACCACCGCTCCCGGGATCGGCTGCCCGGCCGAAGAGATAGTACCGCTGAGTTGCCCCGCCTGCGGAGGGCCGGAGAGAAACAACAAAACCCCAAGGAACGGACTGACCCACACCATGAAGGAAAAGACTGCACAACAGGGCTGCCTGGTTACTGCGGCCGATAATCTGTGTGATCCGGCTTACAGGGGCAGGTAGTATCAAGACGAAAGCCGTCACAGGTTGCGAAACTTCCTCCCGGCAGGTAGAGTGTGATCTTTGCGGAGGGGTAAGCGAATTTGAAAGCATTGGTTCTGGGAGCTCGGGGTCAGTTGGGGGCCGCGCTGATGCGGGAGCTCGCGGCGCGCGGGCACCAGGCGGTGGGCCTGGGCCGCGAGGAATTGGACATCACGCGCGCCGACCTCGTCGAGCAGGCCATGCGCCTACACCGCCCGGACTGGCTGATCAACGCCGCCGCGTACAATCAGGTGGATGTGGCGGAAAGGGAGCCGCTCGCGGCCCTGGAGGCAAACGGCGTAGCGGTCCGCCACATGGCTGTCTGCTGCCGGGACACCGGCGCGACCCTCCTGCACTTCTCCACCGATCACATCTTCGACGGCAAGAAGTCTACGCCCTACACGGAAGAAGATGTGCCCCAGCCTGTTTCCGCCTATGGCGTCTCGAAGCTGGCGGGAGAGCTCTACGTCCGGGCGTACCTCGACAAATACTACATTGTGCGCACCGCCGGGGTGTTCGGTCCCGCCGGCCGCACGACCAACCGCGGCAATTTCGTGGAACTGATGCTGCGCCTGGCGGCGGAGGGCCGGGCGATCCGCGTGGTGGAGGACTTCTACGCTTCGCCTACCTATGCCCCGGCCCTGGCCGCCCGCTGCGTGGGGCTTTTAGAGCAGGCCCCGTTCGGGACTTATCACATCGGCGGCGGCTGCGCGGTCTCCTGGTACCAGTATGCGCTGCTGATCTTCGGCGAAGCGGGCATCCGCGCTGAGATCACCCCCACCAGCGAAAAGGAATATCCCACCCCCGCCCGCCGGCCGAAGTATTCGGTTCTCTCGAACGCCAAGATGGAAGCCGCCGGCCTCGATCCGATGCCGCCGCTCGAGCAGACCTTGCGGGAGTACCTCAAAGCAAGGGAGTAGGGGAAAGGCGCGGAAGCGGCCGCGTGCCTGCCGACCCCGCTCACGCCCGGGTCAGGAAAATGGGGAGGCCCTTTTTGCCGGCGTAATTGGGGCGGTAGCGGTCCACGTTGTACATGGTGGCCACATCCACCTGGCGCGGCCCCAGGGCGGGGTCAGGAAGATCCGCGTCCACGTAGCAGCCGTTCTGGATGGCCATCATGCGACCATGCTGGCCCGCGGCGAGAGAATCCAGGGCCAAGTTGGCAAAAGTGGTGGCGACCATCTTGTCCACAAAATCCGGCTCGCCGCTGCGCAGGTCGTAGGTCAGATCGCTGACGATCGTCTCCTCGCCTGCGATACTCTTCACCCGGTCGCTTAGTGCTTCGCCGATGTTGACCTTCTTGCGGTGGCCGAAGGCATCGGCCTCGCCGTACTCGTGGATTTCCTCGCCTTCCCACACCGCGCCTTCCGAGATCACCACCAGGGAATAGTTGCTGGGGTTGCGGCGCTTGTCGGTGACCAGCAGGTCGATCAGCTTGCGCAGGTTGAAGCGGTGCTCCGGGATCAGGCAGCGGATGGAGGTGACGTAAGCCGTGTAGAGAGCCGTGTAGCCGGCGTCGCGGCCGAAAATGCGGAAGATGCCGATGCGCTCGTGCGAGCCTACGGTGGTGCGCTGGCGGGTGATGGCGGCCACGGCGCGCGTCACCGCGGTGGAAAAGCCGATGCAGTACTCGGTGTTGCGCACGTCGTTGTCCATGGTCTTTGGCACAGCGATCACCGCGACTCCCGCCTGCTCCAGCACCGGGGCGTAGCTGAGCGTGTCGTCGCCGCCGATCACCACCAGGGCGCCCAGATGCAGGGCCTGCAGGTTTTCGAGCACGACCGGGGTCAAGTCCACCACGCCGGGCTGGACCTCCTTGAACCGGCCCTCCTGGGTCGCCAGGTGGGGCGGCAATGCCTCGACCTTTATCCGGGCGGGGTTGGTGCGCGAGCTGTGCAGGAACGTTCCTCCTGTGCGGTCGATGGTGCGGGTATTGGTGCGATTGAGGGGCAGGACGTATTTCTCCTGCTGCCCGCCGGCCAGGTCCACGTGGGTCAGCCCTTCCCATCCCTTGCGGATGCCCAATACCTCGAATCCCAGCTCTCCTCCCCGGTAAACCACCCCCTTGATGACCGAGTTCAATCCCGGAACGTCTCCGCCCCCGGTCAGGATCCCAATTCTCTTCAGCCCCATCTTGCCTTGCTCCCGCTTTACTGGTCCCGATACAGTTCCTTTGTGTTTTATCGGGACTGGTTGACGAACATTTCCGCCTGCCGGTTGGTCTCCCACATCAGGTGGTTGATGTAGAGGAGCACCAGAGCCTCCGAATAGCGGCCGCCGAACTCGTCCAGCACCCGCTTCTGCCATCCTTCGGTCAGGTATTTATCAGCAGAAACGCCTTTTTGAAAGAAGCCGCTGCCGTCGTGAGGAATTTGGAGAAAATCCAGCACCTGGACGACGAAATCAATGTTGGAAACGAGGACCGCCTGGGTCAGGTCGCGGGCCAGTTCCTCGTCGCCTCCGGCGAGCCGCTCCCAGAGCCGCGGCCTGGCATGGCGCAGATGCTCCGCATTCAACTTGGCGAGCCGCGCCCGGACCTTAAACTGGTCGAAAAGCTTGTAGGAACGCAGCGCTCCCAGTGAAATGCTGCCAACCAGTTGATCGAGCGCGGGGCGTCCCAGGGCTTGATAGACGGCCGAAAGCTCCACTTTGGCAGGATATCATAGGGGCAGTGCCGGGCCCCGATCCGCTGGGGCTCTTCGCGCAGGCAGTTCCCGCCAGCGCAATTTGCCCCATCCGGCGCTGCACCCGGTGCGCGCACCTCAAACATGCGGATTGGCGAGGAATGGAGATGCAATTGCTTTGACTCTCAGAGGAGCCGCAAATGTCTATCCGAAAAGAAGATGCCCTGAATTATCACGCCCTGCCCACCCCCGGCAAGCTTTCCGTCACCCCTACCAAGCCCTGCCGCACACAGCTCGATCTGAGCCTGGCCTATACGCCGGGCGTGGCGGAACCTTGCCTGGAAATCGCCAAGAACCCACAGTTGGGGTGGAGCTACACGTCGCGATCCAACCTGGTGGCCGTGGTCAGCAACGGCACGGCCGTGCTCGGCCTGGGCAACATCGGCCCGTTAGCAGGCAAGCCGGTGATGGAAGGCAAGGCCGTCCTGTTCAAACGGTTCGCCGACATCGACGTGTTCGATCTGGAGGTAAACACCACGAATCCGGACGAAATGATCCGGCTGGTCCAGTTACTGGAGCCCACCTTCGGCGGCATTAATCTCGAGGACATCAAGGCCCCGGAATGCTTCTACATCGAGGAGACCCTGAAGCAGACGATGCAGATCCCGGTATTCCACGACGACCAGCACGGGACGGCTATCATCAGCGGGGCCGCGCTGCTGAACGCGGTGCAACTGGCTGGCAAGCGGCTGGACCAGGTGTTGGTGGTGTTCAACGGGGCCGGCGCCGCCGGCATCGCCTGCGCGGATCTTTATATCCGCCTGGGCGTGAAGCTGGAAAACATCCTGATGTGCGACTCCGTAGGCGTGATCTACAAGGGCCGCACGAAGGGCATGAACCGCTACAAAGAACGCTTCGCCAAGGACACCGACGGGCGGACCCTGGCCGACGCGATGGCGGGGGCGGATGTATTCGTGGGCGTCTCGGTGGCCGATTGCGTCACGCCGGACATGCTGCGCTCCATGGCCGCCCGCCCGATCGTTTTTGCCATGGCCAACCCCAACCCGGAAATCAAATACGAAACAGCGATCGCCGCCCGCGACGACGTGATCATGGCCACGGGCCGCTCCGATTATCCGAACCAAGTGAACAACGTGCTGGGCTTTCCCTTCATCTTCCGCGGCGCGCTTGATGTGCAGGCCACCTCGATCAACAACGAGATGAAGCTGGCGGCCGCTACGGCGCTGGCGGCGCTGGCCCGGCAGGACGTGCCCGATGCGGTGCGGCGCATCTACCCGAGCGAGCGCCTGGAATTCGGGCCGTCCTACATTTTGCCCAAGCCGTTTGACACCCGGGTGCTCGAAACCGTGCCCGTGGCGGTGGCGCGGGCAGCCATGGAAACGGGCGTGGCGCAGAAAACCCTCGACCTCGAGGAATACCGTGAATCCTTGGCCCGCCGGCTGGGCATGGCTCAAGAGGTGTTCCGCGTGATGATACACAAGGCCCAGCAGGAGCCGAAGCGGATCGTCTTCCCGGAGGGTGAGGAGGAGAAGATCCTGCGCGCCGCCCAGATCCTTTGCGACGAGAAGATCGCCCGGCCGATCCTGCTGGGCGACCCGGCGCGGATCCGGGCGAAAGCCGAGCAGCTCGGCTTGCACGATCACGCTTGGGAGACGCTGGACCCGCTGGAGCACCCGAAGTTTCAGGCCTACGCCCAGGAGCTGTACGAGCTGCGCCACCGCAAGGGCGTGACGCGCGGCGAGGCGCTCGAGATGCTGCGCAACCCGATCTCCTTCGGAGCCATGATGGTGCGGCGGCAGGACGCCGACGGCATGGTCGCTGGTATTACCAAGCACTATCCGGAGACCATCCGCCCCGCCCTGCAGATCATCAACCTGCGGCCGGGGGTGAACCGCGTTTCCGGCCTGTACATGCTCATCATCAACCGCCAGCTGTACTTCCTGGCCGACACCACGGTGAACATCGAGCCGACCTCCGAGGACTTGGCCGAGATCACGGTGCTGGCGGCCGAGCGAGCCCGGGAGTTCGACGTCGAGCCGCGCGTCGCGCTGCTCTCGTTTTCCAACTTCGGCTCAGCCCGCCATCCGCTCTCGGATAAGGTGCGGCGGGCCGTCGAAATCGTCCGGCGCCGCGATCCGAACTTGGTCGTGGACGGCGAGATGCAGGCCGACACCGCACTGAACCCGGACCTCATGCAACGCTTCTTCGATTTTTCCCGGTTGAAGACGGAAGCCAACGTGCTGATCTTCCCCTGCCTGGAGGCGGCCAACATCGCCTACAAGCTGCTGATGCGGCTGGCGAGCGCCGAGGCTATCGGCCCCATCCTGATGGGCCTGAGCCGGCCCGTTGCCGTCCTCCAGAAGGGCTTCGACGTGCAGGATGTGGTCACCATGACAGCGCTGGCGGTGCTGGACGCCCAGGACTTCAGCCGCCGTATCCCCCAGAGCCTGGGGGCGGACTGACGCCATTACAAAAAAGCGCGATCCAGAGACGTGATGAATTGAATGCCGGGTACCATCTTGCGGCTGAGGCGATCGTCATTGGTAATGAACAGGTCGCAGCCGGCGCGCGCCGCGCAAGCCAGTTGAATGGCGTCCGGCGCACGAAGGGTCTTGTCCTGCCGGAGCCGGGCGTAGAGCCTGGCGCAGGGGCGATCAAACGGTAAAAGCAGGACAGCTGCCGACGCCAGGGCTTCCTCATATTTCTCAGCAAGGTCCTGCTTTCCCTCTTGGAGGGGCTTGACCAGCACCTCGCCCAAAGTCAGCGTGGAAGTGCAAAGCTGATCGCCCCGCTCGTTCATGCGCTCGCCCAAAGCAAAGACTTTTTGGGCAAACTCGCTGTGGCCCTCAATCAGGTAGACAAACAGGTTGGTGTCCCAAAAGATCCGGCTCAATCCCAACCCTCTCGCAACCGTCGCACATATTCATCCGGATCGACGTCCTGCCAGATTTCGGCGCCCAGGCCGCGAAGAGCCAGCACCGCGTCCAGCGGCCCTCTTCGCCCGGAACTGCTCTTGGCGTATTCCCTTTCGTACCAGTCCAGCAATTCTTGATACCGCGCCGGAATCTGGTCTCGGCGCGGGGTGATCTTCCCTTTCCGCAGAGGATGCGCTTGGTCGGTGGGCCGTAGAAGCCCCCGCGTGTTTGGTCCAGTGGCGTAAAGCATTCGGTAACCGGTAGGGCTCGGCTCCTTGTTCGCCGTGCAATGCAGGTAGGCGTGAACCACCACCCCGGGCCGCATGCCTCCCGCGATGTTCTCGCTGGCCACCCGCTCAACGATCTCGTGAATGGTGAAGTCCTCGCGATCAGGGTGTTCCCGATGAAGCAGGGCAGTGGCAATCCAGACCTCGTCGGCCACGCGAACCCTTTGAGTAGTAGAGTCTTGAACAAGCCGCTTATACATTCATAACTATGTATACAACATTTTATCTCTGAAGTCAATCCCTCGTTTCTTGACGGAGAGACGGCGGGCCTACCTACCCACCCAGCACGCCGGGCGTTTCCCCAGAAACGCGCTCATGCCTTCCTGGGCGTCGGCGGCGAGCGCGTTCATGCTCATGACCTCTTTGGCGTAGGCGTAAGCTTTGGGCTGGTCGAGGTCGACCTGGGTGTAGTAGGCCTGTTTACCAAGCGAGACCGTAAACGGGCTAGCCTGGGCGATATCGCAGGCTAACTGGCGCGTGGCCGAGGCCAGTTCCTCCTCCTTTACCACGCGGTTTACCAGGCCCCATTCGCAGGCCGTGCGGGCATCGACCATCTTTCCCGTCAGCAACATCTCGAGGGTGCGCTTCCGGCCCACGGCCCGGCTCAGCTCGACCATGGGCGTGGTGCAGAACAGACCGATCTTCACCCCCGGCGTGGCGAAAGTCGCCTTCTCCGAAGCCACGGCCAGATCGCAGGCCGCCACGAGCTGGCAGCCGGCAGCTGTGGCGACCCCGTGAACCTGCGCGATGACGGGCTGCGGGATGGTCTTCACCCGCGTCATCAGCTCCGTGCACACGTCGAAGATGTGGCGATAGCGCGTAATGTCCTGGCCGATCAGCTCTGCCAAGTCATGGCCGGAGCTGAAGGCCGTTCCTGAGCCCGCCAGGATGACGGCACGCACTTCCCGGTTGCCGCCGAGCTCCCCCAGGCAGGCGATCAGCTCCTGCATCAGCTCGAGCGACAGCGCGTTGCGCCGGGAGGGCCGATTCAAGGTGACGGCGGCGACGGGAGGCTCAATAGAAACGAGCAGATCCTTGTACCCCATAATGGCTTCAGCGTAGCACAAGCAACGGCCAGCCCTGCGGCCCGGCAACCGGCCTGTGCTACCCTCATTCCTATGTTTTTCCGCAATGCCATCCGCTTGCTCTTGCTGCTCTTTTGCCCATTGCCGGCGCTGCTTGCGCAGAGCATGAGCATCGAGGAGTACGAGCCGCGATCCTCGCTTGTGGTTCCGCAGCACCCTGTCCCACGGGCCAAGTACCCGTTCATTGACGTGCACAGCCATCATCAGACCCCCGCCTCGCCGGAATACCTCAAGCGGCTGCTCTCGGAGATGGACCGCATCAACATGCGCATCCTGGTCAATCTGAGCGGCCGCTCCGGAGGGACGCTCCAGCAGGGCGTCGAGGCCTTCCGAGCGGCGGATGGAAAGCGCTTCGCCCTCTTCGCCAACATCGACTTCAGCGGGATCAACGAGCCGGACTTCGGACGCCGCGCCGCCGTCCAGCTCGAGCAAGACGTGAAGAATGGGGCCGTGGGGCTGAAAATCTACAAGAACTTCGGCATGGACCTGAAATATCGCGACGGGCGCCGCGTGCCGGTCGACGATCCGGTGATGGACCCCGTTTGGGAGACCTGCGCCCGGCTGAAAATCCCCGTGCTGATACACACGGGCGAGCCGTGGCCGTTCTTCCAGCCCATCGACAAGTACAACGAGCGCTGGCTGGAGCTAAAGCAGTTCCCCGGCCGGGCGCGGCCGCCCGACCGCTACCCCGCCTGGGAAGCCCTGATGGCCGAGCGCGACCGTCTTTTTACCCGCCACCCGAAGACCATCTTCATCGCCGCCCATCTCGGCTGGCAGGGAGGCAACTTGGCGGCGCTGGGCCAACTTCTCGACCGCCTGCCCAACGTCTACACCGAGGTCGGAGCGGTGCTCGCCGAGCTGGGCCGCCAACCCTTCACCGCCCGCGAGTGGCTGGCAAAGTACCAGGACCGCGTGCTCTTCGGCAAGGACATCTACGGCGTCGATGAGTATCCGTACTACTTTCGCGTCTTCGAGACGCGCGACGAATACTTCGATTACTACCGCAAGCGCCACGCCTTCTGGAAGCTCTACGGCCTGGACCTGCCGGACGAAGTTTTGAAAAAGATTTACTACAAGAACGCCCTGCGGATCGTTCCGGGTTTGAACGCGGCCGGTTTCCCGAAGTAGCGGACTCTTCAGGCCTTCGACCAGCTCACCGGCTTATACGCCACGCAGTCGATCTCGACCTTGCTTTCCCGGCCGGGCAGGACGGCCTGCACGGTAGTGCGGGCGGGGCGGACGTCGCTGAAAAATTCGGCGTAAACCTGGTTCATGGCCGTAAAGTCGGCGATGTCGGCGAGGAAGACGGAGCACTTCACTACGTCGGCAATTTCGGCGCCGGCCGCTTTCAGGATGGCCCGGATGTTCTCGAGCGTGGTCCGGGTCTCGCCGGCCGCGTCGCCGAGCTTCCACTGGTTCGTTTGCGGATCGATCGGCCCCTGGCCGGAAACAAAAATGAAGTCGCCCGCGCGGACGGCGTGGGAATACGGGCCTTTCGGACTGGGCGCCTGGGGCGCAATGATTCGCTGGAGCATGTCATGATCCTCTGTTTCGGAATAGGTGCTACTGAAGCTTTCCCCGGCCCTCCACCCGCCACACCTGCTCGACCTCGTCGCCGCGGACGCCGTAAACCTGCTCATGCAGGTTCATGGCAACGCAGACGTGGTTGGGAACGATTCTGAGCCGCTCGCCGATCCGCAATTCCCGGCCGCACGGTCGCACGTCCAGGTAGCCGTGCTCCTCGTTCATGTTGTAGAAGACCGCTTCGGGAGCCTCGACCACGTGGCCGAAGGTGACCTCGCTCGAGCCGGAGAGCCGATCGGAGGAGAAGGTCTTTGAGCCGCCGTCCACCATGACGTAGCCGGGCCGGGCGTTAGAGACGACCGTCGTCAGGATGCTCACGGCGCAGTCCTCCCAGGCGGCCACTCCGGCGCGGACGCAGTTCTTGTCCATGAACACGTAAGTGCCGGGACGAATCTCGGTGATGCCCGCAAAAATATGGGACTGGAACAGCAGCGGCGTCGATCCGGCGCTCAGGATTCTTAGCGGCAAGCCCGCGACGCGGAAATCCTCGACAATCTTTTTCACGTCGGCCTCAAGCTGCTCCATGAGCGGCCGGTTCTCTTCTTTCGGTGAGCGGATGTGGCCGGGGTAAAAGGCCACGCCTTCGAGCTCGAGGTGCGGCAACCGGGCAATGCCGCGAGCCAGCGCCACCAGTTCCTCGCCCAGCGGCACTCCGCAGCGGCCCATGCCCACGTCGGCTTCCGCCAGCACGCCGACCGTCACCCCGCCGGCGGTGGCCGCTTCAGAAAGCTGCCGGGCGGCCTCCACGCTGTCGAGCGCCACGGTTACACGGGTCTTTCGCGCCACTTCCATCAGCCGCCGCAACTTGCTAGCCCCAATTACCGGGTAGGCCACCAGCAGATCGGGTGTGCCGCTCGAGAGCATCACCTCGGCCTCCCCCACCTTCGCCACCGTCAGCCCCGCTGCTCCCAGCTCGATCTGCTTCCGACCGATGGCCGGGATCTTGTGCGTCTTGGTGTGCGGGCGAAGCCGCAAGCCGTGCTCCTTGGCATACAGCGCGACCCGGCACAGGTTCGATTCCATGCGGTCCAGGTCGATCAGCAGCGCCGGCGTTTCCAGTTCCGAGATATGCATAGCCGTTTGACCCCGCCAGCTTAGCATAGAAAATCTTCACCGCCGAGACGCAGAGGGCGCGGAGGCGCGCAGAGGAATTACAATAGAAAGACTCCCATGAAACCGCGCCTGGCCGCTTTCAGCCTGATGCTCGTTTCGGCGCTGGCCATCGCCCTGCTGTACCCGGCCGACGACAAGCAGGAGCGGCTGGCCCGCCACATCAACCTGGGCAAAGCGTTTTATGAGAACCCAGCCACCACGAGAGAAGCGGTAGACGAATTTCGCCAGGCCCTGGCGCTCGAACCCAACTCCGCGCGCGAGCACCTGAACTACGGCCTGGCGCTGCTTCGCGCCGGCCTGACCAAGGAAGGCGTGGCAGAGCTGGGAAAGGCCCGTTCCATCGACCCTTCGCTGCCCCACCCCTATTTCAACCTGGGCGTGGTGTTCAAGAAGGACGGCGATTTCGCGCGGGCGCTGAGGGAACTCCAGCAGATGACCAAGCTCGCGCCCTCGGAAGCGGTAACCCATTACAACCTCGGAGTGCTCTACAAGCAGCAAGGCCAGATCGATCAAGCGGTAGCGGAGTTTGAAACCTCCGCCCGGCTCGATCCCACGCTGGCCGCGCCGCACTTCCAGCTTTTTAACGCCTACCGCACCAGCAAGAGGGCCGACGAAGCGCAGCGGGAGCTGGCGGTCTTCAAGGAGATCAAGAACCGCCAGTCGATCGCGGGGACTTCGGAGGATATGGATTGGTGCTATTACGCCGAGATCCTCGACAACCTTCCTCAAGTGGCCGGCGCGACTGAGGCCGCGGCGCCCGTGGAGGTCGTCTTCGAAGACCAGCGGCTGGGAACGCTGGGCGGCGCGGCCTCTTCGGAAGGAGGGGGCGTCGCCGCGCTCGACGCCGATGGCAACGGCAAACTGGATTTGCTGGCCTGGTCGGCGCAGCGGGTAATCCTTTTTCGTAATACGGGCGCTGGCTTTTCAGCCGTGCCGGTTGCAGGAGCCACCGGGCCGGTTGCAATCGGCGACTTCAACAATGACGGCCTGCCGGATTTCTGCGCACTCACCCGTCAGGGCCCGCTGCTATTCGTTAACCGCAAGGGTACTTTTGCGAGCGCCGAAAAGCCGGTCCGTCCCGGCGCCTTCCGCAAGGCTCTCTGGGTAGACTTCGATCACGATTACGACCTCGACCTGATGCTGCTCGGCTCGAGTTCGGTATTGCTCAGGAATAACGGCGACGGCACGTGGACTGACCTGTCATCGCAATTCCCGTTCGTTACGGGGGAGGCAATCGACGCGGCGGTACTGGAGCTCGGGGAAAACAACGGCTTCGACATCGTGATTGCCTACCGCGATCGGCCTGCCGTCCTTTACCGGGACAAGAAGATCGGCCGCTATGAAGCCGTTCCGTTGCCGTTCTCGCTCTCGGGCTCGCTCGTGGTGGGAGACTTCAACCAGGATGGCTTTCTCGACCTGGCCTCGGTTGATCTCCGCGGGAGCGTCAGCTTTATCGAGAACCGCCGCGGAGCTCTCGCTGAGCCGCGAGCGTTAGGGAGTGGACATGCCGGCCCGGCGCTGTTTGCTGACTTCCAGAATCGCGGCCGCCTCGACTTGCTTGCCGGCGCGGAGATGCTTTTCAATCGCCGTGACTTTTCTTACGAGCCCGGCAAAGTCCGAGGGGTCCCGGTAAAAAC
>JACQDG010000222.1 GCA_016201185.1 Acidobacteriota bacterium
AGACAATCACCAGGCTGAATCCTTCTCCCAGTTTGTCCGTGCGCAGATCGACGACACGGGTCTTGACGCGGTCCGCGAGTCCCGCTTTTTTGATGTGGCCTTGTGCGATGGGAACGACCGTCGCCAAATCGAGCACTTCTGCTTGAAGTTTTTCGTTGGCTTTGGCGAAAGCGATGGAGTAAGCTCCCGAGCCGCCACCCACATCCAGCATCCGGCTTACGCCCTCGGAGCCCACGGCCTGGACCACCAGGGGCGCCCGTTCGGCTGCATTGCGATGCATGGCGGCGATAAAGGCTTGCGTCCAGCCCTTCCCGCGGTCCTCCATCTCTTCGTAAGTCACGGAAGTGCCAGCGCGCACGCAATCGGTGAGAGTGGACCAGCGCGGCCACAGATTGGCGGTGTGAATCATTGCCGCTCGAGCGTCGTCCTTCGACCCCTCGACCAAGTATCGGGTCGTGACGGGCGTGTTGTGGAAAACGCCGCTCTGCTTCGTCAACATCCCCATGGCCGCCAGCGCATTCAGCAACATCTCTGTGGCGCGCTGATCCGTGCCGAGGTTGCTCGACACCTCCCAAGAGGCCCCTCCTTGCCCTACGGCTGTGAATAGGTCCAGCTCGATGGCGGTGAGGAGGACCCGGCTTTCCTGGAACTCCCTGGCCGTTTGCAACAGGTCATCCGGAAGCGCGCCGGCCGCGTCTTTGGCTCGCATGGCCGCGAGCATCTTTCCCCGGTTCGCCTGGATCTCCTCCCGTAGCGCCGCCGGGTCCGGATTGGCCAGCCGCTCGACCGCCCGCCCCTTGTGGAAATGGCTCCACACGATCTCTCTTAGATCCTCAGGCCCCACACCCGAATACCAGACGCCTTCCGGGTAGACCACCATGTTCGGTCCCCGCTCGCAAAGCCCGAGCGAACCGCAGACGGTAACCTGAACCTCGTCCGCCAAGCCGCGCGCGGCGATCTCCCGCCGCAGCGCTTCGATCACCTTGCCCGAACCGCGCGCCGAGCAGCACGGCACGCCCTCCGGCTTCTGTTGGTCGCAAACAAACACGTGATAGCGAAAAGGCTCCATGTTGCACCTCCTCCTCCATAAGGGGCACACGGCGACGAAATTTCTTCAGCACTTCGTACCTCGCGATTTCATCTGAACAGGAAGTGTGGCACGCATCGGATGGCGCCAGCAAGCCTGCCCGGGGAGAGGCGGAAATGCTGTCAACTTCTCCCCGGAGGAAATCGGAACGTGTTCCGACTTTTCTTGACAGTGGTCCTTGGGCGTGTTAGCTTCAGTTTTCCTCTTTCCGGAACACCTAATGCGGTCAAGATTCGTGGCTAAGAACCGATCCATTCATCCCCTGTTGGTAGCGGCTGCTTCGCCCTTTCAGGCGAGTCCGGCGCCCGGCGTTACGCATCGCGGCTCGCGCTCCCGCGTGGATCTCAACGGCCCGTGGGAGCGGTATCTCAACGGCTCTCTCTATGACGTGATCCAAGCCCCTGGCTCCCTGCGCCCGCTCGGCTCTTTTCGCCTCCAGCGCAGCTTCCTTCTGCCGAAGCTCGCCGCCCGCCAGCGGGCTTTTCTCTGCTTCGACGCCGTCACCTACCACGGCCGCGCCTTTGCGAACGGCACGGAGCTCGGCGCCATGGGCTCTTATGTTCCTTACGAATTTGAGTTCACGCGCCACGCGGAGGAGGGAAGCAACACCGTGGAGGTTGTCCTTTCCGACCTGATTCCGGAGCCGAGCGGGGCGGGAAAAGCCGAGATCGCAGTAGGCCTCAACCCGGGTTGGGAAGGCTACGGCGGGATCATCCGGGACGTTTACGTCGAGCTGCGGCCCGGCGCGTTCATCGAAAACATCCGGTTCGCCTACAAGCTGAACGGCGGCTACACGAAAGCCTCCTGCCGGGCGCAGGTCTTCCTGTCCGCTGCGGAGCCGGCCTCCGGCCGGCTGGAACTCTCGCTGTTCCACGGCCACTCGACGGTCGCCCGCCTAAGCCAGCCGGTCGAATTGCCTGCGGGCTCCTCGGAAGTGGAGGCCGTCTTTGACACGGATGCGCCGCCGCTGTGGTCTCCCGAGCAGCCCAACCTGCACCAGCTCGCCGCGCACTTGGAGACCGGCCTGGGCGCCGACCATTACGCTTGCCGCACGGGCTTTCGCGACCTCCAGATCCGCGGTCGCGCCTTCGAGCTGAACGGCCGGGCGCTCGTGTTGAACGGCGTCTGCCGCCACGACATGTGGAAGGACCAGGGCTTTACGCTGACCCCCGCGCAGATGGAGCAGGACATGCGGATGATCAAGGCGCTGGGCGCGAACTTTGTCCGGCTCGTCCACTATCCGCACCACCGCTACATCATCGACCTGGCCGATGAGCTCGGCCTGCTGGTGAGCGAAGAGCCGGGCTACTGGAACATGGACTTCCAAACGATGCCGCGCGCTCAGGTCGAGGCGGGCCTGCGCATCCTGGAGCGGATCATCCGCCGCGATTGGAATTCGCCGGCCGTGTTCGCCTGGCTTCTGGCCAACGAGTGTAACC
>JACQDG010000249.1 GCA_016201185.1 Acidobacteriota bacterium
CCAGGGCCACGGAGAGTTTCGCGGGCGTCTCCGCCAGGGCTTGGGCCCGCTGGGTCAGGTAGGTGTTGAACTGCCGGGTCTGCTTAAGCTGTTCGACGTACAATTCGGGGGACCCTTGCGCCGCCCACTCCTCCGGCTTGAGCTGGGCGAGAAGAGCGTCCACTGCCCGGCTGTGCTTTTCCAGGGCGACGGCCATTTCACGAACTTGCCAGTCCTCCATCACTCCCGTGCCCTGGGCCTGCAGCAGCACCGCAGAGAAGAAAAGCAAAACGATCCGTCTCGGCATAACGACATGGTAGGGTAACAGAGCGCCGGCAGGCAACAATGCCGGCCGCGCCACGAGACAATATGAAAACATTCGAATTTACGCAGGTCGATGTATTCACTTCTCAGAAGCTGGAGGGCAATCCCCTGGCGGTTTTTCACTCTGGCGAGGGAATGACATCCGAGCAAATGATGGCAATTGCTCGGGAGATGAGTCTTTCCGAGACGACCTTCCTGTTTCCCCCGACGCTCAAAGCCGATGCCAAGGTGCGGATTTTCACGGTGCGGGAGGAACTGCCTTTTGCCGGGCATCCCACGCTGGGAACGGCATTCGTGGTGGCCCAGTCACATCCCAAGCAGGCGGAGATTCGCCTGGAGATGAAGGTGGGCGTCATCCCGGTGAAGGTGGAGAAACGGGCCGATGGGACGTATTTCGAAATGCGGCAAAAGGACCCGGTCTTTGGCGCCACGTATACCGATTCCGCCGCTCTGGCCAAGGCGCTGGGGCTGGCGGTTTCCGACCTCGACAGCCGCTATACCCCGCAAGTGGTTTCGACCGGCGTGGCGTTCCTGATTGTTCCCCTCCGCAGCGCCCACAGCCTGGAGAGGCTGGCGCCAGATTTTAAGCTGCTCGGCGCGGAGCTACAAAAGCTCAACGTCCACAACGCCTACTTCGTGGTCACGGGCGAGGGCGAGATCGAAACGCGGATGTTCGGCGCAAATTTTGAGGATCCGGCCACGGGCAGCGCAGCCGGATGTGCAGCAGCCTACTTGGTCCGTTACAAGCACCGGTCTCCGGACGCTCTGTTCACCATGCACCAGGGCCGCTTCGTCTCGCGGCCCAGCGTGATCTACGCGGCGGCTTCGCTGACGGGGGACAACGTCACCAACGTGCGCGTCGGCGGCTACGTAGTAGAAGTGCTGCAAGGTAGACTTCAGTTGTGAGCTCCGCGCCGCGCCGCGGCGCCTTTCTGTGGCCCGCGGCGCTCCTGTTCCTCTTCAACGCGGCGCTGGTGGGACCGCTTTTTGTCACCGAGCGGGCCTCTGATAAAGGATCCATCGAAGGAGCTTTTATCGGGCTGGCACGCTTTTTCTCGCACCATCCGAATCCGTTCGGCTGGCATCCCTACTGGTACGGTGGCGCCCCGGCTCAGTACACTTACACACCCGGACTGCACTACATCAACGCGCTGGCCATGCGGCTGCTAGGTGGGCTTAAGCCGGGGCAGGTCTATCACGCGGTGACCGCAGTCTTCTATTGCCTGGGCGCGGTCACCATGGCCTACATGGTCTACTTCTTCACGCGCGAGCGGTGGTGGGCGCTGGGCGCAGGCATGCTCTATAGCCTGTGGAGCCCGGCGCAGTGGCTGATCCGCGAGGTTCGGGTGGCTTCAGTGGGCTTCGAGGCGCCGTGGCGGTTGCAGGTGTTGGTGAGGTGGGGCGAGGGGCCGCACATTGCTTCGCTGGCGCTGCTGCCCCTGGCAGTCTGCGCGCTGTGGAAGGCGGCGAACCAGAAGCGGGGCTTTTCCCAGACCTTTCTCGCGGCGGTGTTGCTGGCGGCCGTCGTGCTGATCAATTGGATCGGGGCGTTCGCGTTAGGCGCGGTGTTTGTGTGCCTGATGTTGACCCTGTGGAGCAGGCGAGCAGCGCTGCGGGCGCTTGCCGCGGCCGGCCTGGCTTATTTGTTGGCAGTCTTCTGGATTTCGCCGAGCTTTATCCGCACTATTGCTTTCAACGCCCAGACGGTTGGCGGGCACTATGAATATCATCTCGACATGGTTTGGTTGCTGGGCGGGGCGGCAGCGGGGCTAGTCTTCCTTCGGCTTGCGTTCCGCGCCTTTCCCCCCCAGCCTTACCTCGGCTTCCTGGTCCTGAACACCTTCTTTTTTGGCTATCTGACACTGAGCAGCTTCTGGTTTCACCGTTACATGATTCCCCAGCCGGAGCGGTATGTGCCGGAGTTCGAGCTTTTCTTGATCCTGCTATGGTGTGAGATTTTTCGGCTCGGGCTGAGACAGTCTGCCGGAAGACGCCGCCAAGTGGTGGGGCTGGCCATGGTGGCCCTGGCTGTGCTGGCGGTGGGGCAATCCCGACGCTATCTGAGGCGATCTCACCGGATGCTCCGCCCGGCTCGAGCAGAAGAGTGGGTCGAATATAAAATCGCGAGCTGGTTGAACGACCATGTTTCCCGCAACGACCGGGTTTTCATCCTCGGCTCGGAGGGCATGAGCCTGAACGGGTGGTTCGACGTGGCACAGGCGAAGGGCTGGTTCGATCCCGGCGTGCGACACGCGGTAGTGCTGGAATTCACCTATCAGATCAGCAGCAGCATGAATGCCCCGAGAGGCCGGGAAGGGGCCATCGCCGTGGAGCTGCTCAAGTCCCTGGGGGCGCGCTATGTAGTAGTGAAAACACCGAACTCGTCTCTGGCTTACCACGATTTTGTCCAGCCCGACAAGTTCGAAGGTTTGCTGCCGGCCGTGTACCGGCCCACGCCGGAGGAGGCCATTTACGAAGTCCCCGGCGTCCTCCTGGCGCACCTGGTGCGACAGGAGGAGTTGCCCGCGAGAACCCCTGTGAACGGGCTCGACATCGGGCCGCTGGCCCGCTATGTCGCCGCCCTCGACGACCCCTCCCGGCCCTTGCTCGAAACAAAGTGGCTGACGCCAAATCAATTGGAAGTCCAAGGCCCGTTCCCTGAAGGGATGGTGGCGTCGCTGCAAGTTTCGCACGCCGACGGCTGGCAGGCGATCCAGGGCCAGGCACGAATCCCGATCGAGCGCGACCACCTGGGGTTTATGGTCTTGCATCCTCATCCCGAGCAGAACGGCCGCCTGTTGCTGCGCTACTCGGGCGAGCCGGAGCAGCGCTTCTGCGGTTGGATCAGCTTGCTCACGCTGGTAGCCTCCGTGGCCGCCGTGGTTCTTGAAAAACTTTGGGGTGCTGAGGAACGGAAGCTGTAAACTTCCTGCCCCAGTTGCGATCCGGGTCGTGGTATTCTCCCTGTGCCCTGGCTCGGAGGAGGCCGGATTGTCCTCGTATCGCGAGATCACAAGAGCGCAGTGGAATACGCTCATCGCCGCGCAGGCGGCCTGGATGCTGGTCGCCATGGACGCGCTGCTGTACCCGTTTGCGCTGACCACTCTGAAGGGCGTGTTCGGGATGGATAACGCGGCGGCGGGATTGCTGGCCTCTGCCTCGCTGGTCTCCTCGGCCGCGGGGGGGATCGGTTTTGGAGTGATTGCCGACCGCATTGGGCGTAAGCGCGCCTTGATCCTGACGATCCTCATCTATTCGCTGGGCTCAGCGGGCGCGGCCACGGCGCGGACAGTCTGGGAGTTGATTTTCTGGCGGGCTGTGATCGGCATCGGGTGGGGAGGCGAGTGGACCTGCGGAGCGGTACTGGTGTCGGAAACCTGGCCGGCGGAGCACCGTGGCAAGGCACAGGGCGTGATGTCGTCGGGCTGGTCCCTGGGCTACATTTTGGCAGCGGTGGTGACGGCGCTGGTGCTTCCGCACTGGGGCTGGCGGGGGCTGTTTGCGATCGGGGGCCTGCCCGCCTTGCTCGCACTTTTTGTGTGGCGCGCCGTTCCCGAGCCCATGCTCTGGCAAAGCCGTACCACGCCGGTATGGAAGGAAGCGACCGGAATTTTTCGCGGGCCTCTGCGGCGGACCACCCTGGTGGCCACTTCCCTTACGACTTCGGTCCTGCTTGCTTACTGGGGCCTATTTACCTGGCTGCCGGGCTTTCTGTCCACGCCGGTGGAGCGCGGCGGCGCGGGCTTAAGCATCGTGCGGTCGAGCGCGTGGATCATTCCCGTGCAGGCGGGGGCTTTTTTGGGCTACATTCTCTTCGGCTTCAACGCCGACCGGGTGGGGCGCCGGCCAATCTTTGTGATCTACACATTAGCGGCCGCGGCGCTGGTTCCGATCTACGGGCAGATGGCGCGCAACCAAACGGCGCTGCTGGTGTTGGGACCGGCGATTGGGTTTTTCGGGACCGGGTTCTTCGGCTTATTTGGCGCCCTGCTGGCGGAGCTGTACCCCACGGCGATCCGCGGGGCCGGGCAGGGCTTCACTTATAATGCGGGACGCGCCGTGAGCGCCCTTTCGCCCTACCTGGTGGGCGCGCTGGCGGATCGAGGGGGGTTGGGCAGCGCGCTGGCGGTGACCTCGGCGTTTTTCACGCTGGGGGCAATTCTGGTCTGGTTTCTGCCGGAGACGCGCGGAAGAGATCTGGCGGGCTAAAGCTCACTGCACGGGCGTCCTGGCCTTCAAGATTTTCAAAGATATTTTTGGCGACGACTACCTTTACGCCGGTCCGGAGTCAACAATCCCATTTCCAGAGTGACGCTCGGGTCGGGATGAACCGGCACCGTTTGATACAGTGATGCCATGGATTCCGAGCTGCCCCTGCCGGCGGTAGAGCCTCCGCGACCCGCGGCCGAAAGCCGGCAGGCCGGCATCGTGCGCTCGGCAGGGGTGGTCGGCGCGGCCGTCTTTCTAAGCCGCATCACCGGCCTGTTGCGCGAGATTGTTTTCGCCCGGTTCTTCGGGGCGGGCCTCATCTATGACGCTTACGTCGCGGCGTTCCGCATTCCTAACCTGATGCGCGACCTGCTGGCCGAGGGCGCCCTTTCCTCGGCCTTCGTCACTACCTTCTCTCAATGTATGGTGAAGGAGGGCGACCGGGAGGCCCTGCGACTTTCCAACCTGGTTGCCACGATCCTGGGGCCGGCGGTGGCCCTGCTGTGCCTGGGGGGGATGATCTTCGCCCCGCAGTTGGTGGACCTGATGTTTCCCGGCTTCGCCGAGGTGCCGGGCAAGAAGGAACTGACCGTTACCTTGACCCGGGTGATGATGCCGTTCCTGCTGTTTATCGCCATGGCGGCCAAAGCCATGGGGGTGCTGAACACGCGGGGCGTGTTCGGGATACCGGCGCTGGCCTCGGCGTTCTTCAATGTCAGCTCCGTCG
>JACQDG010000250.1 GCA_016201185.1 Acidobacteriota bacterium
TAAAAGTGAAGGTGTCTGATAGTATCAGCAAGCAGGTGCTGGCGCCCACGGCCACCTTCACGGTGAAGTAGCGGTGGGGCGTGTACCGGCTTCCGGGACTTTTGAGGAAGTGGAATGAACAAGCTGTTCCTGCGTAGCTCGGGCCTGACGCTGGCGCTGGCTCTTCTGCTCCTGGCTCCTCTCCCGAGCTCAGGAGCGGTGGTGGGCGCGATTGCCGGGCTGGTCAGCGACGAGCGGGGCATCCCGCAGATGGGCGCTACAGTGCTGCTTCTCAACGCCGAGGGACGCGCGCTGCGGCGGGTCTACACCAACGACCGAGGCGCTTTCCTAATCGACAATCTTTTCCCGGGCCTATATGCGGTCCGAGTCAGCTTACACAGCTTCTTGCCGGCCCTGAAGGAAAAGATTCTCGTCCAGCCCGGGGCTCACAGCTACCTGGAAGTGCAACTGGCCAACCTGTTCAGCTCTATCCAGCTCGTCTATCCCCGCCCGGGTGATTGGACCGACATGACCGAGGACTGGAAGTGGGCCTTGCGGACTGCCTCCTCCACACGCCCTGTGCTGCGCCTGCTCCCCTGGGAAGACAAGGAAAAGCAATCGGTGCTGCGCAAGTTCACGGGGGCCTTCGGCGACACGCAGGGCTTGCTGCAGTTAAGCGCGGGCGAGGGGGGCCGGGCCTCCGGGCTGGGCTCGGAATCCGACCTCGGCACCGCGTTTGCCGTGGCCACCTCGCTGTTCGGCAGCAACAACGTGCTGGTGAGCGGCAACCTGGGGTACGGCTCTTCGCGCGGCACGCCGTCGGCCGGCTTCCACACCAGCTACAGCCGGGAGATGCCCTACGGTGCGCAGCCGGAGGTTTCGATCACCGTGCGGCAGTTGTTCCTGCCGGTTGCGGCAGGTCAGGCGTTGTTCGGCCCGGAGAGCCATAACGGGGCCGTGTTGCAGACCTTCACCCTGGGCTTCCAGGATCACATCGCCCTGGGCGATCAGTTGAAGCTGGAGTACGGTTTCCTTTACGACTCGGTCAACTTTGTAGATCGGCTCAACTACGTGAGCCCGTTTGGCAAGCTTTCCTACAAGGTCGGGGAAGACACGCAGGTGATTCTGCGCTATGCCGGCGGGGTTCCCCATTCTGACTTCGATGCCGCCGGGGCAGGCGCCTTGAGCCGCAATCTCTCATCGCTGGGGCTGTACCCGCGCCTGACCGTGCGGGGCGGCCGGCCGGCTTTGCAGCGGGGCGAGCACATGGAAGCGGCGGTTGAACGAAAGATAGGGGCGAATACGGTGGAGCTGGCGGCCTACCATGACACCTTCTCCAACACGGCCTTGACCGCTATCGTGCCTCCGGGAATGTATGCCGAGGGCGACATTTTGCCCGACCTCTTCTCACAGACTTCCTCGCTCAACGCCGGCTCCTACAAGACGACGGGGTACCGTGTTTCCTACTCCCGGCGGCTCGGCGACTATCTTCGCGCCAACGTTGCTTACGGACTTGGTGGTGTACTGGTGGCCGGGCGGGACGCGGTTTCCAGCAGCGAGCCTGCCGAACTGCGGTCCATTCTGAAGCCAGTCCGGGAGCAGACCGTCACCACGCAGTTCGTCGCGCAGGTGCCCCAGGCCCACACCTGGCTTTCCTCCTCCTACCAATGGGGGAGCCGCACGGCGATCACCGCGCCCGATCTTTTCAACATTTCGGGTTCCCGGGCGCTGCCGGGAATGAACCTGGTGGTGCGGCAGCCGCTGCCGGAGGCCACTTACATCCCTGGCAAGTTCGAAGCCACGGCTGAATTCCGCAATCTGCTGGCGCATGGGTATGTGCCGATCCGCACGGCCGACGGCTCCCGCATGTTCCTGATTCAATCGGCGCGCAGCTTTCGCGGCGGCTTGAATTTCATCTTCTAGGCTTCTTTTCTAACCATGACCTTTCGGCTCTTGGCTGCCCTGGCCCTCCTGCTGGTCTGCCTGCCGGCTGACGCCAAGATGAAGCAGAGCAAGATCACGATCGTGGTGCGCAACGAAAAAAACGAGCCAGTGGACCGCGCCGCCGTCATCGTCAAACCGATGAAGGGCAAAAAGGTGAAGCGCTCCTACGAGCTCCGCACCAGCCAGCAAGGCACGGCCCCGCTTCCGCCCATCGACCAGGGGACCATCCTTGTGCAGGTGATCGCCAAGGGTTACCAGACCTTCGGCGAGAAATACGAGGTCACCGAGCCGGAGAGGACCATCGAGGTCAAGCTCAAGCCCCCGCAAGAGCAGTTTTCGGTGCACAAGTAGGGTCTAGGGACTCCGCAGGCCTTCGCAAATTTTCCCGCTCAGCGACTGGAGAAAGGCGATCAGTGCTTGCTTCTCTTCGCGCGTCAGGCGTAGCGGGCGCAGTTCCAGGTCCAGATAAGGATTGCGGTTCGCTCCCCGGTCATAATATTCGACCACATCTTCCAGGCTTATCAGGCTGCCGTCGTGCATGTAGGGAGCGGTGCGGGCGATCTCCCGTAATGTGGGCGTCTTGAAGGCCCCGCGATCAGCCTCATTGCCTGTGACCGTGAAGCGGCCCGGATCGAGCAGCCGGCCCTCGGGCCAGGCGACCCCGGTATTGTGGAAGCGCTCGTCGGTGAAGTTGGGGCCCACGTGGCAGGCGCTGCAATTCGCCTTTCCACGAAACAGGTTGAGCCCCTGGCGGGCCTCCTCGGATAACGCCTCGCGGTCGCCGTTGAGGTAGCGGTCCGCCGGGGCATTGCCCGACAAGATGGTTCGGACGTAACTGGCCAGAGCCGCGGCCAGCTCGCCGGTGGAGATCCTCACCCGCTTGCTCGCTTCCGCGAGGGTCATGTCCATTTCCTTGGGATCCTGGATCGGTTTGAGCACTTGCTCTTCCAGCGTGCGGATCCGGCCGTCCCAGAAAAAAGCAGCGCCGTAGCCGCGATTGACCAGGGTGGGAGCGCTTCGGGTTCCCCTTTTGCCAAATATGCCGGCAGCGACCGGGCGCCCATCCGTGAAGGCGCGCCGCGGATCGTGACACGTGGCGCAGGAGACCCTCTTGTTGCGAGAGAGGCGGCGGTCAAAGAAAAGCTTTCGCCCGAGAGTGACTTTTTCCGGAGTGATGGGATTGTCCTCGGGAACGGGCATGTAAGCGTCGAGGCCGAGGGGAATGTCAAGGCGCTTCGACGACAGGGATCTGGGCTGGTGCGAAGCGCCCAACATCCACACTGCCAGCAGGCTCAAGCTCAGCAGCTCGGCGACCGATCGGGAAAATGGTGACTTTGGCATGGCCAGAAAATGCCTTCTTCCGGGCGGCGAGAACAAACCTCCTGCCGGTCTGGGAGGGCATGGCGCACTCCCTCCACAGGAACACGAGGTACAGGAGAAAAGCCAGGCCGGCCAGGGCTGCGAAGTACCCGGCAAAGACGGCCCACATTCTTTACCATCAGTATTTGCCGTCCGTCCGCTGTCCACGCCAGTCCGTCGAAGCCGTTAAGGTCTTTCCCGCGAAATATCTCGCGCGCCGCGCCGCCGCTGGTTGGCACTAGCATGAGGCGCGCTTCGCCCTCCCTCACAATGAAAGCCAAGGTTTGGCCATTCGGGGATACCGCCGGGCTGTTGACCAGGCCGTCGCCAACAGGCGTGGATGCCCCCTTCCGGAACAGCTCCCGATCGGCCCCGGTATCGAGGTCCCGGACCAGAATCTGCATAAGCTGGCCGCTCTTGCGGACCGGATCCAGATGGCCGTCGCGCAGCCAATAAACGGTTTTGCCGTCGGGAGACCATACGCCCTTGACGACCCCGTCCTCCCGGATCAGGGTCTTCAATGCACCGGTCTGCGCGTCAACTAGAAACAGGCTAGGCCGCCCTTTTTCGTCTCGGCCGGCCAGGAGGATGGATTTCCCGTCGGGCGACCAGCGGGGTCCTTGGAAATAACCAGGCCGTAGCGGCAGCTCCCGTTGTTCCAGGGTGCCCATAGAGGTGATGCAAAGGAATTGCGGTCCCGGCCCATTGGAGCCGCGCTCTCCTCGACGCGACAGATAGACCAGGCTCCCGTCGCGGGACCAGTCAGGCGAAACGTTGGTCCCCATAAAACGCTGCGAACCCCGGGCTGGCTCGCCGACCACCTTCCCCGCCTGAGGGTCGAATGCCACGGTGTAGATGTCCTTCGTTCCCACGGCCACCCCGTAGTAGAAGGCGCCGCTGCGGGTGAAGCCGAGCGGGCTGATCCAGCCCAGGCTCTTCTTTACCAGCTCGGGAGCGCCCTGCGGCTTGCCGTCTGCGACCGCAATGGCCCAGGCATCGATGGCGCCCGCGCGGTCGCTGGCAAACAGAATTCGCTGGCCGTCCGGCGTCCATCCCAGCGTGTAATCATCGGCCGGATGTTCAATGATGCGGCTTTCCCGGCTGCCGTCCGTTGCCAGCACGTAGATATCCCGCTGGAGCGAGTCCTCTTTCGGGGGGAAGTCATACACGATGTAGCGGCTGTCAGGAGAGAACGAAGCGTGATCGGGCCTTCGCCAGTCGAAGGTCTTGAGGACTCGCTTTGAACCATCGGCCACCGAGATCAGGGCGAGCTTCCAAGTTCGGTCGCTCCCGACCAGCCTTGCCAGGAGCAGTTTCCCATCTGGCGACCACGCGGCGGGGTCCACCCATTCGTCATTGTTATCCGTGCTGAGGACCGCGCGGTCAGCGCCGTCTTCTTTCCCGATGATGCGAAGATCCCAGCCGAAATTTTGCTTTGTCAGCAGGTTGTAGGCGATCTGCTTACCATCCGGCGAGAATCTTGAAAAGATGACGAATTCGGGGTATCCCCGGTGCGTCAGCTTCCGGTTTTCTCCGCTCCTGAGATCCCGGATCGCCAGATCGCCAGTCGACCAATCGACAAAAGAGAGATAGCGCCCATCGGCCGAGACCGTGCCGAGAGTGTCCACGTTGGGCCCCGTCCAGAGCCGCCGGGCCACCATCCCGGAACCGTTGGTTGAAGCGGAAGGGTCGCGCAACGCCAGAAGCCGGGTGCGGGCTTCGGTTGCCTGCTCCCGCTGATCGGCATAGTCCCGCAACACCCGCTCGTAAGCCTTCTGGGCCTCGGCCTTGCCCAGCTTCTCGTAGCACTGTCAGGGCCTTTTGGAACAGATCGTGGCCGCTGGGGGCTGACGCCATTCCACCGCCCAGGGCTAGAACCAGAACCACCAGGATCGCCACACGGATTGTTTTCATGATCGGTCTCCTCGCCTTTGGTTTCACGTTGCGTCCTCAAGCCTATGCCGGCCGGCGGCGGGATGTGTCATGGCCTGGTCCATCGTGCGCAAACTTTTCGCAAATTTTTTGTCACGTAAGTATCTGCCTTTAGCAGGGTGCTGAAAAACTCGGCGGACATTAGCAGCCGCGAATGCACGCGAATAAGCGCGAATGCAAAGGAAGACGTTATTTGCGTTCATTTGCGGCCCATACGGGTACTTCATCAGCCGGTTAGAACACGAATTTGTATCCCACGCCGTGGACCGTCTTGAGGTGGCGCGGCTCGGATGGGGTACCCTCCAGCTTCGAACGCAGCAAGGCGATGTGGTTGTCCACCGTGCGGGTGCTCGGAAAGTTTTCGTATCCCCAGACCTCGTTGAGCAGCTCCTCCCTGGTGACGACCTCGCCCGCCCGCGAACCCAGCAGGCGCAGGATGCTGAATTCCTTACGGGTCATTTCCAGGGTCTTGGCCCCTTTGCGGGCCTCGTAGCGCCGGAAGTCCACTACGGCATCGTCAAAGCGCAGCTCGTAAACAAGGGACTTTGGCGGTTGCGTGCGGCGCAGCAGGGCCCGGATGCGCGCCAGCAATTCGCGGAGGGAAAAGGGCTTCGCCACGTAGTCATCAGCGCCGAGATCGAGTCCCAGCACCCGGTCCGCTTCCTCGCCTCGGGCGGTCAGCATCAGGATGGGGGTAGCAAGGCCCTCGCCCCGCACCTTGCGGCACAACTCGTAGCCGCTCAGCTTGGGCAACATCAAGTCCAAAACGATCAGATCCGGGTTCTTCTCCCGGATCAGGCGGTAGCCGGTTTCGCTATCCGTCGCTGTCAGCACGTCATAGGACTCAAACTTGAGGTTGTCGGCGAGCCCCCGCAGAATGGCGGGCTC
>JACQDG010000251.1 GCA_016201185.1 Acidobacteriota bacterium
CTCGCCCAACAGCAGGTGGATCAATTGTAATCCGTTGGCCGCCGCTTTGCCTTGGTAGTGGTTATTGGTGATGACGTAAGTGGAGCGGGCCTGGCTGACGACCTTTTCGATGCGGTTTTTCCATTCTGTCAACTCCTGAACGGAATAAAGATAGTTGTACCGGGCCGCAATGTGGGGCAGCCGGTCCGGGCCGCCGGCCGTTTCCGTCTCTTCCTTCTCGAACCAATCCTCATAGTTGCGTCCGTGCAGACGGACGTAGCCGATGGGCGTAGTAACCACCGCCAGAGGAGGCATGGAGTGGGCAAACTGCGGCTGGTCGATGTTGCAGAAAGCGATGTGGTGGTCGATCAGGACTCCGAGAGCCTCGTCCGCGCTCCAACTGATGTGCCGCATCTCGGCCACCAGGGCGTATTCCGGGAAGGTTTTTTTCAGCTTAATAATGTAGTCCCGGTTTTCCCGACTGAACTTGAATGACCAGGGAAACTGCATCAGCACGCAGCCCAGGCGCCCCGCTTCGGCAACGGGTTGCAGGCCTTCCTGGTACAGACGGACGTCGGCCGGGCCCCACCGGCCCTCATGGGTGAAAACGCGGTGCAGCTTGGCCGTGAACTGGAAACGGGGATTAAATGTAATTTGCCTTACCCAAAGTCGGGCCAGTTCCGGCCGCAGCGGGCGATAGAAGGAGGTATTGATCTCGATCGTGTCAAAGAATTGCGCCAGGTACGCCGCTTCGTGAAAGTTGCGCGGCCGGGCGTCGGGGTAGACGATCCTTTTCCAGTCTTGATAGGACCAGCCGGCTGGTCCCACGCGGATCTCATGCATCCAGGGCAACGGCGCCCTCCCCTTCTTTTTCGCCTTTTCTTCGCCTACTAGTGTACCCGCTTTGTGGGCTGAGGTCAAGAAAAATATTGTTGCAGTTAGCCGATTCGGGCGACGCCGACATCTTTTTGACATTCTCTTTACAAACGCCTTCCGATTGAAACTGCTCTTTTCGTTTTGATTCGGCGCTTTGGGTGGTTTTCATTTTACGGAAAAAATCTTGAGATTCCTGTAACCCTCCGGTACCCCTGTGCGCCCCACACAGCATATCCCCGTTAGAAAGGCGGGCGCGTTCATCCAAACCCTTCCAGCGCGCCCGCCATGTTTTCCAGCTTCCTCAAAAGGCCCAACGAAAGCTGGTGTAGCCGAGGTGGGCGTGGTAGTCTTGGAATCCCGCGAATCGTTCACTATACGCGTAGTACTGCCATCCTGCGTTCCAGGAAAGTTTTTTGTGAAGCTGGAGGGTCACTCTGGCTTGCGGCGCCTGGTAGCTCAGGGGATAAGCGTTGATCAGATCCGTTCCGTCAAAACTGACGTTGGGATAAGCGGCGACAAAAGGAGCCACCGTTTCATTGCTCCGGCGGCTGTCGGCGGTGTCTTTCACAATCGAGTACCCCAGGAAAAGCACAACATTCTTGTGAAGCTCCGTCCGCAGCGTGCCGTGGACGTGGTGAATCTCGCTCCGGTAAATGCTGCGGCGAGCGGAGGGGATCGGCTGGCCGGGTAGCGGGAAATTCACAATGCCGGAAGCCGTGTCAAGGTGCAAACGCGTGTAGCCGCCGTCGAAGGCGTAGCGGCGCGCCGGCGTCCAGGAAAGCGAGGTTGAGTATTGCCGGCTCTCGTAATTGTGCACGGACGGAACGCCTTCGAGCGAGGTGTTCAACAGCGGCGCTTCGTTTCGGTTGGAGTAGTTCTTGAAACTGGCCGTCACGAGCCAAGCCTTGCGCTTCCACTGGGCCTTCAGCGTCTCGGCGTGATAGTTTTTTTCGCTGACCGGCGCGAACGGCCGGTCGGCACGTCCGACCTCGACGTCGAACAGCATGGTGAACGGGTCCACCGGCCGCAACCGCACACCAGCCAGGCCGGAATGCAGGGCGTTTTCGAAAGAATATAAGGGCAGATCAGGAGAGGTCCCACCGGTCGCCTGCAGGATCTCGCGGCTTTGGATGCGCCGGATTGAGTAATGGTAGCCGCCGTAGAAACCGACGCGCTTGATCGGACGGAAATTCACGTCGGTGGAGTTGGCGATGAGCCGGATGCCGAGGAAATCGAAATAATACTCGTTGCGATCGAGACCGTTGCCGGTCGCCGGCGTGAGGAACTCGACGAACGCGGAATCGCCGCTGATGCGCGTCTGGTTGATAGAGGTGGTGTTCGAGAAGGCCCAGCGCTCACCCGGCTGGAAGCTGAGGGTGAGGTCGCCGGTTCCCTGGTTGCGCCGCGCCAGGCCCAGCACGTAGGACTGGCGGGTGACGATCACGCTGCTCACCGGGTTCAGGTTGCCGATGTTTTCATCGAGCACGTAATGGCTATCGCCACCCGTGTAGACGAGGCGGCCGTTGGCCGAGAAGCGGCGGTTGGCGTCAGTGTGCACATTGAGGCGCGTGAACGGCGTGAGCCCGTGCACGGGATCATCGCGTCTCAGGCTCTGGGGCGCAAGCCCCAACGAAGCTCCCGAGGCGACAAAGGCCTGTACCGGCTCCAGCGGATGACGCGTGTCGTCTTTGAAGTAATCCCATCCTTGCAAGAAGGAAAACTTGATCCCAAAGGCGCTCACGTTGGCGCCGGCCCGCCACTGGTTGTTCACCCGGCGCACGTCGTTGGCCAGCACAAAAAAGCGGTCGCGGGGGAAGGCCGGATCCGCACGGACATCAAAGCTCTCTGTGGTCAGGGCCGGGCCGTTCTGGTTGTTGCGATCGAAACCGAACAGAAGCTGGACCCGGCGCTGGGGAAACAACGTCAGGTCGTAATTCTGGAAAATGCGCTCCGTGTTGAAGCGGTGCTCACCGTCCGACAGCGCTAGCAGGCGGTTGTAGTAGTTGACGATGCGAAAGCCGGCATCCAGCCGGTAGAGCCGGTTTTTCTCCAGCCGCAGGCTGCTCGCCTGGTAAGGGTCGCCGCCCGAGCCGAAAGTGGTGAGCACGATCTCGTCGAAGAAGCGCCCGTGGCCGTCGCGGGAATTCGCCCGCAGGCTTCCTTCAAACAGCCGGAGGCCGTTGTTGTAGTTGACGGTGGAGCGATACATCTCCCGGTCGCCGGAAACAAAAGTGGAGCGGTAGCCGAGTTCGTAGGAATTAGTGACGGTGTAGTCGGTGAGCCGGTGGGTCACTTCCTGGGCCGAAGCAGCCGCCGCGCATGCCAGAGCCAGAATCGCAGCGAGGCTTCTCATCGTTGGAACCGCCGGTCGATGTTCGAGCCGTGGATTCGCACGTGGCAAGTCAGGCAGTTCTGAAACCGCGGCTGTTCCAGGCGGTGGAAGGAGGTGGCGGGGATGGGATCGCCAAAGCCTTCCTTGGCGAAGCCGGCGACTCCGTTGTGGCACTCCAGGCACATCGCAAACACCGCCGGGCGCTTGAGCAGCCGCGGGTTGACGCTGCCGTGCGGCGCGTGGCAGGCCTCGCAGCCCTCGATGCGCGCCGGCGCGTGCTCATAAACGAACGGGCCGCGCTTGTCGGTGTGGCACTTCAGGCACGCTTCGTCGTTGCCGAACGAGTCGGCCACCAGCCGCGGCCTCACGCCGCTGCGCCAGGTGGAATTGAAATTCCCGTGGGGGTTGTGGCAATCCGTGCAGAGGATGGCGCCTTCGTTCACGCGGTGCCGAAAGGGCATGTCGAACTGGGCTTTCGCTTCCAGGTGACAGGAATAGCAGAGCTCTTTCTGCTGCTTGGCAAGCAGGTATTTCGGCGCTGGCGAGTGGTGGATCGAGTGACAGTTGGCGCACGACACATCATTGGTGGAATGAGCCGAACGGCGGACGTTGGCATGAGTAAAATCCTTGGCGTGGCATTTCAGGCAGGCGTCCAGCACCTGCTTGGCCGGCCGGCCTTCGATGCGGTTGATCTTGGATGTGGCCCCTTTGCCCTCCGCGTGGGCCCGCCCCGGGCCGTGGCAGGCCTCGCAGCCAAAGGTGCGCTCCACCGGCTGGGGAGAAACAATAGTCTTGAAATGCGCGTTGCGGGTGAAGGAGTCCCAAAAATCGGGGTGGCACACTTGACAGGTCGCGTCGCCGACGTATTCAGGGCCGTCGGGCTGCTGCGCCGCCAGCGGCGCGAGGGCGAAGGGCAAAACGAGGCAGACTAACCCGGCGAGTTTCCCCATGTGCAAGCCCCCAGAGGGCAGAATACACAGCGCTGCAAGAATGCCGCAAGTTAACTCTTTGGCGGAGCAGGCATTCCTGCCTGCCCGTGTTGACGCGGCCTTCCTCCACAGGCTGTAATGTAGCCGACGTGGAGCCAGGGCAGGAAGTGTCGGCGAAGAGAATATCGCGGCGAGAATTTACACGTATGACGGCCGCTGCCGTCTTTTTTTCACGGGCGGCCCGGCTGGCGCAGCCTGAAAAAACCGGTGGCTTTGGCGGGCTGGTTTGTCTGTTTTCCAAGCACCTGCCTGAGCAGAAGCTATATCCGGATCTGGCGCGAACGCTGAAGGAGCTGAGCTTCGCCGCCGTCGACCTCACCGTGCGGCCGGGCGGGCATGTGCTGCCCGAGCGCGTCGCCGAGGATCTGCCGCGAGCCTTCGCGGCCCTCGAGGAACAGGGCATCGGCGTGCCGATGATCACCACCGGCCTGACCTCAGCCCGGGATCCGGCCGCCCGCCCAACGCTCTCGACCGCCGCCCGCCTGGGTATTCCCCGTTACAAGCTCGGCTATTATCCATACGGAAAGCTGGCGACCCTCGACGCGCAGCTTGCTCAGGTCCGTGCCCAGCTCGCTGGACTGGTCGAGCTGGGGCGAGAGGCGGGTATCGAGGCCGGCTTCCACAACCACTCGGGGGCCTACATCGGCGCAGCCATGTGGGACGCCTGGGAAATCGTGCACGGGTTTGACCCCCACTGGATCGGCTTCTACTTTGACCCCTGCCACGCCACCATCGAAGGGGGCGACAACGGCTGGAACATCGGCTTCCACCGGCTCGCCGACCGGATCAAGATGGTCGCGGTGAAGGATTTTTTCTGGGAAAAGACCAAGGGGAAATGGGCCGCCCGGATGTGCCCGCTGGGCGGGGGCATGGTGGATTGGAAGGCTTTTTGGGCACTTGGCGGCCATCCGGTTCCGTGGCCCCATCTCTCTGCACATCGAATACGAAATCCTGGGCGCCACCGCCGCGGTCCGGCAGGAAAACAATCTCCAGGCCATCGCAAGGGATTTTGCAACCCTAAAAAAGATGCTTCGCGAATACTATGTTTGACCCACCTGGGTCCTCCCGGCTGCCTAACGTCCGGACCTTTGGCCCGTCTAATGGAAGGCTTGCTGTGTGCTAGGAGGAATGCGATGGCAAACAGAAAATGGCTTGCGCCAGGGTTTATCGGTATGGCGGTCTTTCTCGCCGGCGGCCCGCTCATGGCTCTGCAAAGCCGGGAACCGGCCTCGGAGTTGGACTGCAATGACGGCTGGCATAACGACCGGCTGGAAACATTTTGCGAAATGCGCGAGCATACGCTTCCGGCGACCGCGGGATCGATCCGCGTTGACGGTCGGGAAAACGGTGGGGTATCAGTGAAAGGCTGGAGCCGCGATTCCATCCTGGTGCGGGCGCAAGTGGAGACGGCCGCGGAAACCGAAAAAGAGGCCGAGGGACTGGCCCGCGAGATCCGCATCGAAACCGCCGGGGCGCAAATTCAAGCCGAAGGTCCGTCGAGCCGCAGCCGGCGCCGCTGGTCGGTGAGCTATGAGGTTTTTGTCCCGCGCCAATCCTCGCTTTCCTTGCGAACGCACAACGGCGGCATCAGTATCTC
>JACQDG010000252.1 GCA_016201185.1 Acidobacteriota bacterium
TGGACGGCAGGGCGACGTACTGGTTGATGTACGGGTCGTTGTTGTCTACGCCTTCAAGGAGGAAGTTGTTCGACTGTTCGCGGGCGCCATTAACGCTGATCGCCCCGCCCTGCGTCGAGTTCTGAGAGCCCTCGGCGGGCAACTGGCTCCCCGGGCCAAGGAGCGCGAAAAAAAGGAAGTTGCGCTCGTTTAGAGGCAACTCGCGCACGTGGCGGCCGTTGACCACCTGGCCCACGGTCGAGGTGTCAGTCTGGACCAGCGGAGGAGTATCGGTGACAATCACTTCCTCGGTGAGAATGCCGACCTGAAGCGTGAAATCGACGCGCGCGGTCTGATCCACATCCAGGGTGACATCGCCATGGACACTGCGGCGAAACCCCGGTTTCTCCACCGACACCTGATACCGGCCTGGCGGCAAGAGAGCAACGGTGTAGTCGCCGTCATCGTTGGTTTCCGCCTCGCGGGTGGCATTGGTCCCCTCGTTGCGCACAATAACCAGGGCTTTCGGGACGACAGCCCCACTGGGATCGGTTACTGTACCGGTGATGGTCCCCGTGGGACCTGTGGCGACGAGCGGAACGACGAGCAAGATTTCAAGCAAAGGGGTAAGTAACAACCATCGACAACCCATAGTCATCTCCCAAGCCGATCGCTTTCGAACAAGTCCGGCTAATCGGTTGGCGCTGAGTTTCTCTGAACTTTGGTTCGGGCAGCGTTTTCCACGATCTCCATCGTTACCAGCATATAGCAGACGTCCGCACTCCGGGGAGCGTTTCTGAGCCATCAAGTGAACAAGGGCAGCAACAGGTTCGCCCGCGGGCGCCGTGCGTCGATTGCAATCAGGCCTACCCAACCGACACCGAAGTCGCGGCTCAGCGGGAATTCAGTTTGCTCCGGACGTGGTGACGGATTTCCCGCAGGGAGGCCCCGCTGAAAATCAACGCCACAAACCCCAAGATGAGCAAGGGCCCGGTCAGGGTGAGGAAGGCCACCAGCGAGAAAGCGCCGGCGGTTCTCTTGTCTACGCCGAACAGGGTCAGGCCCACGACGCAGAAGAATTGGAAGGAACCGATGTTGCCCGGAGCGTTGGGGATCGCCACGCCCAGGTGCAGGATCAGCAGCACGCCCGAGGCGACCCAAAAAGAATACTGCAGCCCGTAGCCCTTCATAAGAGCCCAGACAGCCAGGATCTGGATCAGCAGCAGCGCCAGGCTGGCGGCGGCGGCCCAATACAAGGAAGCCGAGTGGCCGATCCTCTGCAGCCCTTCGATCAGGCGGTCGAAAAAGTGCAGCAGCCGGGCCAGCAGTCCCCGGTGGCCGGCCGGCGTTTGCTCGAGCGCGTGGGTCACTTTCAAACCCTCGGCCAGGGTCACGACGAGCAGCACGGTTCCGGCGAGCACCACCACGCCCAAGATCTGGGCTCCGTGCCGCACCAAATGGGGCAAGGGCAGCAGCAGCGCAGTGATCCCGAATCCCACCGCCAGCCAGATGCCGTCCAGCAGCCTTTCAATGGCGACCGAGCTCAGAACCACCGAATACTCGATCTCGGTCCATTGGGAGACCAGGTAAGCCCGCACCAGTTCGCCCCCGCGAAGCGGCAGAACTTCGTTGGTGAAAAGCCCGACGTAGATGGCCTGTGTGGATCGATAAAGGGAGGGCGGTCCCAGCGGCGCCAGGACGAAGTTCCAGCGCACCGCCTGGCAAACATAAGAGAGGATGTCGAAGAAGACCGCCGCCGCTACCCACTTCCAGTCGAGGTGGGTCAGGTGCCGGCCGAATCTCTTCCAATCAAGCCCGTGGAGCATATAGCGGGCGGCCGCTTCGTTCCAGGGCTCCCGTGACGCGGGCAGATAGGTACGGGGCTCGAAGCTGCGCCGCACCACCTCGCGCAGCTCGGCCGGGCTGCCCAGGTGGCCCAGCGCCATCGCCTGCAACAGCACATTGCCCACCGCCGTGGCCTCTTCCGGACCGGCGATGACCGGCAGGCCCACCGCGTCCGCTGTGAACTGGCAGAGCACGGCATTGCGTGAGCCGCCGCCGACAATGTGCAGCTTGCGAAACGGCCGGCCCAGAATCCGCTGCAGGGTCTCCAGAACCGTCCGGTACTTCAGCGCCAGGCTCTCAAAAATCGAGCGGGCGATGGCGCCGGGCGACTGGGGCATCGGCTGGCTGGTGCGGCGGCAGAAAGCGGCGATCTTGGCCGGCATCTCGCCCGGGCTGAGAAAAGAAGGATCGTCCGGATCGAGGATCGCCGTCAGAGGCCGGGCCTTGAGCGCCGCCTCACACAGTTCTGCATAGCCGGCCTGATAGCCGCCGCGAGTCCATGCCCGGCGGCATTCCTCGAGCAGCCACATGCCGCTGATGTTCTTGAGCAGGCGGATCTTGTTCCAGGCCCCGCCTTCGTTGGTGAAATTAGAGGCGAGCGTCGCTTCGTTGATGATGGGCGCGTCCACTTCGGCGCCCAGCAGCGACCAGGTGCCGGGCCGGTCCGGCGCCTGTTTCCTCCGCTACTGACGGAAGCAGGGGTCCGAGCCAGGTGGAAGGCGGAACGATCTCCGGAAGAATGCGAGGCGGCAGGCCGAGCCGGTCAAATAATTCCCGGTCCCAGGCGCCGCGCAGGGGGTCATAGAACTGCGTGGTGCTGGCTATGGTCGCTTCGCTTACTACCCGCCCGGTGAACCAGTAATGGAACAGGTCGGGCATCAGGAGTAAAGTGCGCGCTTCGTCGAGCAGATGGGGCCGCTCCAGGCGCGTGGCGTAGAGCTGGTAGAGCGTGTTGAACGGCATGAACTGGATGCCGGTGCGCGCGAAGACCTCGGCCCGGGGGACCACGCTGAACAGCTTCTCCATCACGCCCTTGGTCCGCCGGTCGCGGTAATGATAGGGGTTTTCGAGGAGCGCCCCGTCGAGGCCCAGGAGGGCATAATCGACTCCCCAGGTGTCCACGCCGATGGAGGCCAGGCCGCCCTCAGCCCGGCTCGCCGCGGCGGCCAGCCCTTTTTTCATTTCGTCGAACAGCCGCAGAGCGTCCCAATAAAGGCTCGAGAAAACGCGGGCCGGACCGTTCGAGAACCGGTGCGCTTCTTCCAGGCTGAGCCGCCGGCCGTCAAAGCGCCCCAGCATGGCGCGCCCGCTTTCTGCGCCCAGGTCGAAAGCCAAAAAGTTCGCCGTGGCCGACACTGCCCCTTTTCCTCCGAAAGAAAGGACTCGATCGGGATTATAATCCCGACCATTCACTGACTGATAGGGGGATGAAACTCTTCCTCGATCTCCTCGATTTCACCCTTTTTGTGTATGGAGAAATAGACGGACAGGACCGTCGCCGCGATCAATCCGAGGACGGCCATCAATATGATGAGCCGCTCAGTGGTGCGCACGGGGCCGAAGGCGTCCGCAACCGGCTGCGACACCAATGCCACCCATGCGAGCTTCTGGTAATCCTGCTTCAAGCCGCTGTCGGCGTAGCCGGTCATCGTGTTGCCCATGCCTCTCAGGTTGGCGACGAGATAACCGCTCTGGCGGCCCTGGAGCGCGCCAAAGGCATCGGTAACCGCGGCGTACTCCGCCGATTTCAGGTTGGCGGGAAGGCTGACATTGGGGCTGATAATGACGCTCCCGTCCTGCCTTACCAGCAAGGCGCGAGTGCCGGCGCCGGTCTGGGCTCGCTTCACAATAGGAAATATGCTGGAAACCTCGATCAGCGCATCCAGCGTGCCGATGAAGCGATTGGAGCCTTCTTCCAGGATGGGAACTCCGATTCCGATGTAGTTGGATTTCGTCACTTCGTCATATTCGATATCCGTCAGGCTGATGGCCCCTCTGCCGCCGGCGTAAATGTCCTGCCAGTAGGGTTCATCGGCCTGATAGTAATTTCTGGTCTTGTGAGTAGCAGCAACCGTGGCGCCCCTCTCGTCGGTCACGGTAATCCGCAGGAATTTACCGTCGAGTTCCCGGTAGCGGCGCAGAGAACGGGAGGCGCGGGAGGAAAGCATCTGCTTCACCATCCCAGTGGATTCCGGCGTGTTCCAGATCTTCTCGATTCGTTTGACTTTTTCGTTGAACGCGGAATCGCTGAACCCCTGGTAGGACCGGTTGGCTTCCACCACCGCGTCCTCGACCGCCGAATCAGCCGCCATTAGAGCCACTTCCACAACCTCGCCGTGAATGAAATCGGCGATCTCCGTGGCGGTGGATTCAGCAATGTTCTTGAATTGAGCGCCGATGGTCCGTTCGAGGTTTTTCCGGCTTTCGGCGACGCTGTACAGGGCGACCAGGCAGATGGGAACGACCGTGATAAACAGTCCCATCAACAGCTTTCGAAAGGTGATGCGGAATTCCAGGGTCTCTTGCGGCATGGCGAACCTCCTTCCACGGCAGAACTTGCGGGCTCAGCGTTGCCACAATACAAGGAGCCACGACGGGTCTCACCTAAGACCAGAATAACGCGGAAACCCGGTGGGAACCAGAAGTCAATGCCAAGGCAAGACAACAGCTTTGCGCTACGGATAATTCCGGTCCAGTTAGGTCGCTGAGGACCAGGCCCGGCCAGAGCCGAGCCCGGCCGATACTGACTACGCGGTGGTGATCTTCGGGGGCTTGGTGACGACCTTTTGCTGCTTTTCGTCGAAGTAGAGCACCCGGCCCTCGCGGTAACTCTCGACGCTCATGGCGATCGTCACCATGGCCTTGTAGCCGGTGAGCGCGTCCAGCACCGGCTTCTGGCGCGAGCGAACGCAATCGAGGAAGTTCTGCATGTGGGCGTCCTTGCCTCTGTCTTCGACCGGGATGGTGATATTCATGTCGCCCCACTTCTTGGTGAACTCCGTTTCGAAGGGCTTCTCCCCGGTGACCGTGATGTGGTCGGTCGGCTCCTCGAACTGGCCGTGGTCCACCATCACGATGGTTCCCTCATGCCCGCGGATCAGGCCGGGGATGTGGGTGGAGTTGGCCATCGAGGAGCTGAGCACCAGGGTGTGCCCTTTGGGGAAATCGGCGGTCGAGGTGAAGGTATCGGGCACCTCGCGGTCCTTGAACACGTAGATGCCGCCCATGGCGCTGACGCGGTAAGGGAATTGCGCCTCGCCCCAGCAGATGTTGAGCGGGGCCACCACATGATAAAACAGGTCGGTAGCAATACCACCTGAATAGTCCCAGTATTTACGAAACCGGAAGAACCGGTCGGCATCGTAAGGACGCTTGGACG
>JACQDG010000248.1 GCA_016201185.1 Acidobacteriota bacterium
CATTATCAATATCAAGATGGGGCGCGTGGGAGGACTGGCCGAGGCGCGGCGGGTGCATGACGTCTGCCGCGAGCACGGCATTCCGGTCTGGTGCGGGGGGATGCTCGAAAGCGGCATCGGCCGCGCTCACAACATCGCCCTTTCCACGCTGGAGAATTTCGTCCTGCCCGGCGACGTCTCGGCGAGCAAACGGTACTGGGCCCGCGACATCATTCTTCCGCCGGTCGAGGTGACGCCTCGGGGCACAATCCAGGTGCGGGACGAACCCGGCTTCGGCTACTCCCTGGACTACGATTTCATCCGGCAAATTACCGTGCGGGAGGAAACGCTGCGTTGAGGGCCGGTCTCGAGACCGCGCGGCCAGGTATCGTCGCCGGCGCCGCCCGCGCTCATCCCCATCGCGCCTCGCTCTACACCCTGATCGGCCTGATGCAATTTTTCTGGGCCGCTAACTTCCTGATCGCCAAAATCGCGCTGCGCGAATTGCCGGCCCTGCTGGTGGCCGGCTTGCGGATGCAGTTGGCTGCCCTTTGCATCCTGCCGCTGTACGCCTGGAAAGCCCGGCGGGAGTGCACGCGGCGCGACCTCCCGATGCTTTTGCTGCTTGGGGTGGTCGGCGCGGGGATCAACCAGGTGTTCTTCATTTGGGGTCTTAGCAAGACCAGTGTGGCTCACTCGGCCATCATCATCGGCATGACGCCCATCTGGGTGCTGCTCCTGGCCTCGGCCCGCGGCCTGGAGCGAATCACGCTGCGCAAACTGGCCGGCATTCTGCTCGCGCTGGCCGGCGTGGCCGTGCTGAGCCAGGAACGGAGCGTCGGCGCCCGGTTCGGTTCCGCGCCGACCCTCGCCGGGGACCTGCTGACCCTGGTGGCCGGCGCCGCCTTCGCTCTGTACACCGTCATGGGCAAGGAAGTGAACCACCGCTACGGCTCGCTCACCGTCAACACCTTCCTGTTTGGCTCGGGCGCCTTGTTTCTGACGCCCATTGTGATCTGGCAGGGACGGTCGTTTCCGTTCGGCGGGGTGTCGCCGGCTGGCTGGCTGGCGCTGGCCTACACGGCGGTGTTCGCCGCCCTGATCGCTTATTTGATTTTCTACTACGCGCTGGGCTTCGTTTCCCCCACCCGGCTTTCTACGCTTTCTTACCTACAGCCGGTGGCGGTGACGCTTTCCGGCGTGCTGCTGCTCGGCGAGCAGCTCACCGCCCCTCTGGTAGCGGGCGGGGCCACCATTCTTGCCGGGGTTTACTTGACGCAACGCGGCTGATGCTGACCTTCCGCCAACTCCTGCGACAAAACGGCAATTACCGGCGGATCTGGATGGGCCAGGTGGTTAGCGAGATCGGCGACCACTTCAACAACATCGCCGTGTTCAGCCTGGCCTTGGAGACGACGCGCTCGCCTTTAGTGGTGAGCTGGATCATGATCTCTCGGGCGCTGCCGGCGGTGATGGCCGGACCGCTGGCCGGGGTGCTGCTCGACCGGCTGAATCGCAAACGGCTGATGATCGCGAGCGACCTGGTCCGCGCCGCCTTCGCCCTGGGCTTCCTCCTCTACCGCCGGCCGCAGGACGCCTGGCTGCTTTACCTCTTCAGCGGCCTGTTGATGTCCGCCTCGCCGTTTTTCACCAGCGGGCGCTCGAGCATTCTGCCCACCATTACCACCTCGGAAGAGCTGCACACGGCTAATGCGCTGACCCAGACCACGCAGTGGGCTACGCTGACGGCGGGAACACTGCTGGCCGGCGGGATCGTCACCCAGTACGGTTATTCGCGCGCGTTCATTTTCAACGCCGTCTCCTTTATGGTCTCCGCCTGGGCGGTTTCGCGGCTGCGCCTGGAGCAGGGCCGGTTCACGGCCAGGCGTGCGCTCACCGAGACCGACGTGGTCCGCCCCTGGCACGAATACGTGGAAGGGCTGCGCTATATGCGTTCGGTCCCGCTGGTCATGGGCATTTCGCTGGTGGGCGTTGGCTGGGCAACCGGCGGAGGCGCCGCGCAGATCCTGTTCAGCGTGTTCGGCGAGCTGGTGTTTGACCGCGGCCCGGCCGGCATTGGCGCCATCTGGGGCTTCGCCGGGATCGGCCTGCTCCTCGGCGGCACTGTGGCCCACGCCCTGGCTAAGAGGCTTACTTTCTCCGGTTACAAAATCACGATCCTTTTCTGCATGCTGCTGCACGGGGGATTTTACGTCGTCTTCAGCCAGATGAAGTCGTTCCCCAACGCCCTGGCGGCCATTTTGCTGTCGCGGTTCGCTATCGCCATCAGCTCAGTGATGAACTTTAGCCGGCTGCTGCACACCGTACCGGACCAGTTCCGGGGCCGTGTGTTCGCAACGGTGGAGACCCTGGTGTGGTCCACCATGATGATCTCCATGATGCTGGCGGGGATTGGGTCGCAGTACTACAGCCCGCGAACAATCGGGGCCATCGCCGGCGTGCTATCCTCCTCAACGGGGGTGTTTTGGGGCTGGGCGCACTTCACTGGCCGGCTCCCGGCCTCGGCGGAGCAGGGCGTGGAGAGCGAAGAGCTGGAGATCCACGGCGAGCCGGTGGTGTGAAGGAGGCGGGGTGGCGGACTCAGCGCCGTTTCGGGGCAAGGTCGCTCTGGTCACCGGGGCCGCGCGGCGGATCGGTCGGGCGATCGCCCTGCGCCTAGCCGCAGAGGGCGCCACCGTCGCCGTCCACTACCACCAGTCCGAGCAGGACGCCCGCCGGACGGCGGAAGAGTCCGGGGCCCGCTTGTTTAACGCCAACTTGGAGCATGTGCCCGAGATTCATCGCCTTTTCACCGAGGTCGAGCAGGCTTACGGCCGCCTGGATTTCCTGGTAAACAACGCCGCGCGGTTCGAGCAGGTCCCGGCCCTGGAGATCACCGAAGAGGCCTGGGACCAGATCCACAACGTCAACCTGAAGGCCGTGTTCTTCTGCTGCCAGGCCGGCGCCAGGCTGATGCTCAAAAACGGCGGCGGCAAGATCGTGAACTTGAGCTCGCTTGGCGGCATCCGGCCGTGGTCCGAGCACGCGCACTACTGCGCCTCGAAAGCTGGAGTCATCATGCTGACGCGCGTGCTGGCCAAGGCGTTTGCGCCGCACATTTCGGTGAACAGCGTGGCCCCCGGGGTGGTTCACTTCGAGGGAGAGATGACGCCGCGTGCCCAGCGCCTGGTCGCCGCCACGCCCATGCGGCGGGCCGGAACGGGAGAAGAGATCGCGGAGGCAGTGGTGAGTTTCCTGCGCGCTTCCCCGTTCGTGACCGGCCAGGTGCTGGCCGTTGATGGAGGGCTTTCCCAGCGTGCGTAACTGGCGCAGCCTGTTTCCACTGCTGCTGCTCGCTATCTTGCCGGCGGCGGTCCGGGCCGATGTACCCAAGCTCGAGCCCCGCGGTTACGTGAACGACTTCGCCGGCGTGCTCGGCCAGACGGCCATCGCGCGGTGCGACGCGGTGGCCGCCGAGGTGGAGCGCAAGACCGGGGCGCAGATGGCGGTGGTGGTGGTCCGGTCGCTCGACGGCATCCCCATCGAGGACTACGCCAACACTCTGGCCCGGCGCTGGGGCATCGGAAAGAAGGACAATCGGGGCGTGCTGTTGCTGCTGGCGATCGAGGACCGCCGAGACCGGCTGGAGGTGGGCTACGGGCTGGAGCCGATCCTGCCCGACGGCCGGGTGGGCGGCATCTTGCGTTCCCTACGCCCCTACATGCAACAAAGGGACTACGACGGGGCTGTGCTGGCGGCAGTGGATCAGTTGGCCGGTGTGATCGCCCAGGCCTCCGGTGTTACCCTGGAAGGCCAGAGCCTCCGGCGACCGCCCCCGCAAAGCTTTCGAGGGCCACCGGCGGACTTCCCTTGGTGGGTCGTGCTGCTGGGGGTGGTGGGGATCCTCTGGTTGATATTAAAAGTAGGCATAAACCCCTTGTTTATGCTGGGCGGACTTGGCGGCTGGGGTGGGGGCGGTGGCGGCCGCGGCGGGGGTGGCTGGGACGGCGGTGGCTTTAGCGGCTTCGGCGGCGGAGACTTTGGCGGCGGCGGCGCCTCGAGCGGCTGGTAAGCGGATATGGAAGATCTATTGCGGGGTCTAGTAGACCGGCTGAAGGCCGCGTATGACGAGGAGGAGCTGCTCTCGGTGGTGCTTTACGGCTCTGCGGCCAGCGGCGACTACCACGAGAAGCACTCCGACCTGAACGTACTCTGCGTGCTGCGCCAGATCGGGCTGCGGGAGCTGGAGCGGGCCGAAGAGCCGCTGCGCTGGTGGCTCAAGCGCGGCCAGCCCGCCCCGTTGCTGATGTCGGCCGAGGAGGTCCTGGGCGGGGCTGACGTGTTTCCTATCGAGTTTCTGGACATCAAGGAGAACTACCGCTTGCTGCACGGCGCCGACCTGGTCGCGACCCTGCTTGTGGATACGGCGAAACACCGCCTGCAACTGGAGCACGAGCTGCGCTCGCGCCTGCTGCGGCTGCGGAAGAAATTTCTAGAGACCCAGCACGACGAGAAAGCCGTAGTGAAGCTGATGCTCGATTCCCTGCCCTCTTTCGCCACCCTGTTTCGCCACGCGCTGCTGCGAGGTGGGTTCCCGGCGCCGACCAAGAAGCAGGAGATTTTTCGCGCCGCCGCGGAGCGTTTCCAGGTGGGGCCGCATCCTTTCGCGGCGCTGCTCGAGGTGCGCCAGGGGACGCGGCGGCCGCCGGCCGGCGAGGTCCGCGCCTGGTTTGGCGCCTATCTCGAAGGCGTTACCAAGATGTGCGAGATCGAGGATCGGGAGTAGAGCGCTGGTCTATTGAGTTGTCTTCCCCGAGTCTTTCACAACGCCGAGGATTGCCTTCTCCACCGTGCGCCACGTGTCCTTCTGCGGCGACAGCATGTCGAAGTGGGCCGAGCTTTCGATCACGATCGCCTCGACGTCGTCTCCCTTTCTGCGAGCGGTGGCTTCGTAATCGAGAAAGAGATCGTGTGGGACGGATCTGTCCTTTGCTCCGTAAATGAGCCGTTGCGGGACTCCCAGGGGCAGCAACTCGCCGGGGGAGGCGTTGTGATAGCGCTCGGGAACCTCGCCAGGGAGGCCGCCCAGCAGCCGGATGTGGCGGTCCCCGCAAACGCTCTTGCCGTAATCGACGAAGCTGCGCAGGTCGGGCACGCCGGCGAGCGAGACCGCTCCCCGCACGGGGAGAGGGTCAGCCGTGTAGAGCGGGCTGCTCTTGGGAAGCCTGTGCCGCGCCGCCGCCCACAGCGCCAGGTGCCCGCCCGAAGAATGCCCCGCCGTGACGACGCGCTTCAAGTCCAGCGGATAGCGGCGCGCCGCCTCACGCAGGTGGTCCATGCCGCGCGCGACATCCTGGAACGTGCCGGGCCAGCCGCTGCCCTTGTTGTGCACGCGCCGGTATTCCAGATTCCACGTCGCCACGCCGGCCTCGGTTAGCGTGGAGGAGAAGTTGGCCAGCATGGAGGCGTCGGCGAGCTCGCCCCAGCAGCCGCCGTGGATGACAACCACCACCGGGTGCAGGCCGGGACCGGTCGGCAGACGCAGGTCGGCGTACTGGTTCGGGTCGAGGCCGTAGAATATGCGCTCGGTGGCAGGCGTCGAGGGCAGTTTGGTGATGTCGGCGGGCCTTAGGAAACTTTCTTGCGCGCGAGAGGGCGCAGCCAGGCAAAGGAGGACGAAGCACAGTCGCAGCACAGCGGCGGCCATAGTCACAAGTTTTGCAGTTTCTTTCCCGGAGTCGTCTGGCGGTGAGGGTGGGATTCGAACCCACGGAGCCCGTGAAGGCTCAACGGTTTTCGAGACCGCCCGATTCAACCGCTCTCGCACCTCACCGTATTACCTCTATTGTAGCCGAGTTCGGCGAAGCACAAGCGGAGGGTGCTTGTCTTCCAATCAGACATTGCCACGCGGAGCGGTGGCTGGCGGGCCAAGGCGGGGGTGAACGACCTGCTTCATCACAGCGGCGCCCCCGCTCCGATACTGACCGGCGACCAGGAGTCCTTCATTCGGGAAAAGATCTCGACGAGTTGATCCAGGGCCGTGTCCCGCTGGGTCTGGGCGTCAACGATGGAGCGGATGGCCTGGGCTTGCCGGTCGAGCCGCTCGGCCACGGCGTTCACCCTAGGCGATATCGTAGAGAAAGCGGGCTCCAGGTCAGAAAGCGCTTGCTGCTGCAGCTCCTGGCGCGTAAAGAGAGCGTTCATCCGGTCGGTGAGAGAAGCTGAGAGTTCTTGCATCTCGTGGCGCACTTTCGCCAGGGCGGCGGCCGTCTCCGCGTGCGTGTATTCCCTGGCTGCGCTTCGCGCCTCCTGCTTCGAGACCGCCTCTGCCAGTTCGTCCAGCCGCCGCTTCAGCTCCGCCAGATCTCTTGCGGCGACCTCCAGCTTTTCCTGCTGCTGGCGGAACGAGTCCTCGAGTTCGCGGCCTCCCCCTGCCGTCTGGTCCTGGAAGTCCCGGATCGCGGCCGCCAGGATTCCCGCCAGGCTGCCGGCCAGCTTCTCTGCCACCCGGGCCACAGGATCCTTGCCGTCAGTTCCCTCGCCGGCCGGTCGAAAAGTTTCTGGATCCAAGTCAACAACAGCTGACGCTTTCGCGCCGCCGGCCTTCATTCTCGGCGCGGCCAAGCCCGGGCCGAAAGCTACTTCTTCTAGCTCGAGCGAGCCCTCGCCCGGCTTGTAGATACCTGGCATACTCTCCTCCCTAGTCATGGTCGCAATGGTACGCTCAGCCATGGCTGGGTACAAGAGAACTGATTTCTCATTTTGAGGCTGTTACTAACAGGTATAACTCTTGCCGCTACAGTACTGTGGGGTTAAAGTTCACACCTCGACGCGTCATAGTACTGATGATCTACAGACAGCAATTCACTTAGAATGCCAGTCCTATCATGGGCTGGCAGGCATGGAGGGCGCTGCCTGCATGGGCGTCCGCAGCGTGCCGATCCCCTCGATCTCGATCTCCACCACATCGCCGGGCTTCAGGAACTCGGGCGGCTTCCGCGCCGCCCCCACCCCGGCCATTGTCCCGGTCGAGATCACGTCGCCGGGGTAGAGCGTCATGATGGATGTGATGTAAGCGATGGTGTGCTGCACGTCGTAGATCATGTCGCTGGTGTTGCCGTCCTGCACCACACGGCCGTTGACCTTCGTGACGATGTGGAGGTCGTGCGGGTTGGACATGAATTCCTTCGGGACGATGAACGGCCCGAACGGCGCGGCGCCCTCCCGGCTCTTGCCGGAAAACCAGTCCGGTCCTTTGAACATGGGGTCGCCTCGCTTGCCCCCGCCCCGGTCTGAAACATCGTACATGATGCTGTAGCCGTAAACGTAGTCCAGCGCCTTTTGCCTGGAGACGCGGAAGGCAGGCTGGCCCAGGATGACGGCCAGCTCCCCTTCCCAATCGATCTTGTCCCGCCCGGCCGGGATCAGGAATGGCGCGCCGGGGTCGGTGATGCAAGAGCGCGGCGACTTGGCGAAGACGAAAGCGTCGTCGTTGTCGGGATCCACCTTAGCCTTCACCCCCATCTCCTTGGCGTGGCTCCAGTAGTTGGCCGCCATGCACAAAAGGTTGTAGGGATACTTGATGGGCGCCTTGATCGACACCTTCGACAAATCGTAGGAGAAGGCCAACCCGTCGAGCTTCTTGTCCTTGAGATAGTTGGCAATCTGGTAGAGCCGTTTGGACACGGTCCCCGACTGCTCGATCAACTCCCGCATTCCGCCGGGAATTTTCATGGCCGGCACGCCCGCCTGTTTCACCAAGTAGGCGTTGGCGCCTGCCAGATCGAGCACCCGGTTCCCCATCACCATTCCGACCCGGACCTTGCCCTGGGCCTCGAAGGTCGCCAGCTTGAACGGCGTTTCAGGCTTGTCGGGAACGGCGACCGCCGCTTGCACGGCGGCCGGGCCCGGCATCAGTACGGCAAACGCGATGGCCGCCCACACAGAATAGTCGTGCAACAACCCAGAAAGTTTTCGGCGCATTTTCCCCTGCCTCCCTTCAGTAGAGCCACATTGTAGCCAAACCGATCGCCCGCCGGGGATCGCCGGGGGCCTAAAAATTGAAATGCTGGAACCGGTTGCTGGCGAAGTACAGGCCGGCAAAAAGGGTGAAATTGTAAGCGGCGTGGGCCAGCGTGGAAGGCACCAGCGATCTAGAGAAAGCCCGCACTGCGCCGAAGACCACGCCGACGAAAAGCAGCAGCAGCAGATTCTGCCAGTTCCAGCCATATTGCTGGGCGTGCATAAGAGAAAAGAGCGACGCTGTGCCGAACACGGCCAGGAAGGCCCCGTGGGCCCGCTCCATCACGGGATAAAGGAAACCACGAAACAGCAACTCTTCGATCACCGGCGCCACCAGCACCCCGAAGGCAGCGATCAAGAAGGCCGAGAATGGGTCGCGAAAGAGCTGTTCGATGGGCAGTTTCTGCTTGGGCATGGGGATCAGCCGCGATAGCCCAGCCACGGAGAAAGCCAGCGCTACGCCCGCTCCCAGGTAGGCCGCCACAGGTCCGGGCGGCCGCACCCACCCGATGGCCCGGGGGAAGGGCCGCGCATCGCGCGCCCGCACTACGCGGTAGACCACCCAGAAGACCAGCGTCCACCACACCAGTTGCGCCGGCAGGATGAAGGAAGCCTTGGTCATCAGCTCCATGTAGTGGAGGCTGTCGGCAGCCGAGCCTGCGAGCAGCAGCATGACGAGCAGGCCGCCGAGGTACACGAGAATCTGCGTGCCGAGGGCAAATAACGTCACGACGCCCACGTCCAGGTAGTTCCAGGTGTCGGGGGGACCGGCGTCGGGAGCAGCGGCTGGCTGGGCCGCGCCCGGAACGGGCTGCCTTTCGGTGGCCGCCGCTTCTTGCTCTGGTGGCGGATCTTGCGGAAGGTTCGTTTCCATTTAGGCCCTGCCTGCGGCTGCGGTGTGCTGCCGATCGAGCACCTTGGCCAGCGCCGCCGAGGTGTAGCCGGCCCGCGAGCGGCTGACCTGCTCGGGGGTGCCGCGGGCTACCACCCGGCCGCCGGCTTCCCCGCCCCCCGGCCCGAGGTCAACGATCCAATCGGCGCTTTTCACCACGTCCAGGTTGTGCTCGATGACAATCACCGTGTTGCCCAGCTCCACCAGCCGGTCGAGCACGTTCACCAGCTTGCGCACATCGTCGAAGTGCAAGCCGGTGGTGGGCTCATCGAGAATATACAAGGTGCGGCCGGTCTGCCGGCGGCTCAGTTCCCGCGCCAGCTTGATGCGCTGCGCCTCGCCGCCCGAAAGGGTCGTCGCCGACTGGCCCAGGTGGATGTAGCCCAGCCCGACTTCCCACAGGGTGTCCAGCTTGGCGCGGATTTGCGGGATCTTTTCGAGTACCGGGCGCGCCTCCTCCACCGTGGCCTCGAGCAGATCGGCGATCGAGTAGCCTTTGAACTTCACTTCCAGGGTCTCGTGGTTGTAGCGCCGCCCTCGGCAAACGTCGCAGGTGACATAAACGTCCGGAAGGAAGTTCATCTCGATCCGCTTTTGGCCGTCCCCCTGGCACGCTTCGCAGCGGCCGCCCTTCACGTTGAAGCTGAAGCGCCCGGCGCGGTAGCCGCGTTCGCGCGATTCCGGGAGCATGGCGTAGAGATCGCGGATGGGGGTGAACACGCCGGTGTAGGTGGCCGGGTTGGAACGAGGGGTGCGCCCGATCGGCGACTGGTCGATCCGAATCACCTTGTCGATGTGCTCCAGGCCCCGGATCTCCTTGTGACGACCGGGTTCCTCAATCGACCGGTAGAGACGGCGGGCGAGGGCGCGGTAGAGGATATGGTTCACTAGCGTAGATTTTCCGCTCCCGGAAACGCCGGTGACCACCGTCAGCAGCCCAAGCGGGAACTCCACGTCGATGTTCTTCAGATTGTGCTCCTGAGCGCTCTTCACGATCAGGGACTTGCCATTGGGCGAGCGGCGGCGGGCCGGGATGGGAATGCTCTGCTTGCCGGCCAGGTATTGTCCAGTGAGCGAAGCTGGGTTTTGGGTGATTTCCGCCGGGCCGCCGCAGGCCACCAGGCCGCCGCCGAGCCGGCCAGCCCCTGGACCTAGATCTACTACAAAATCCGATCGTTCTATGGTTTCCTGGTCGTGTTCTACTACAATTATGGTATTCCCTAGATCACGTAATTGTGCGAGGGTTCGAAGCAGGCGGTCATTGTCCCTGGGATGCAGGCCGATGGAAGGCTCATCGAGCACGTAAAGCACCCCGCGGAGGCGGGAGCCGATCTGCGTGGCGAGCCTGATCCGCTGCGACTCGCCACCGGAAATTGTGGCTGCCGAACGATCCAGGCTCAAATAGTCGAGGCCAACCGTATACAGGAATTCCAGGCGTTCGGTGATCTCTTCCACGATCCGGCCGGCGATCAGTTCCTCGCGTCCGTGCAGCCTGAAGCTCCTGATTTTCTCGAGAGCGTGGACCACCGGCAGAGCCGTGAACTCGGCAATGGAGAGTCCGCCCACCTTGACCGCCAGGCTCTCCGGTTTCAGCCGCTTTCCGCCGCAACTGGGGCAAGGTACAGGGGACATGTATTGGGTGAGCCATTCTCGGTAACTCTCTGAACTACGTTCGTCATATGATTCTTGTAGTATTGATAAAATGCCGGGGCGATCGAGCTCCTTGCCGTTTCCCTTTTTCTGGCCGTGAAGCAGCAGAAATTGGGTTTGTTTTGCAAAGTTATCAAACGGTTTCCGCAGGTCGATTTGGAGCGCCCTGGCCACGTGCTCGAGCGCATGCTGGGCGTAGGCCGAGGCTGCTCCAGATCCTAACCCTCCGTCCAGCAGTGGTTTGGAGGGGTCTGCAATGACTTTGGCAGGGTCGAAGGCCCACTTGCTTCCCAGCCCGGCGCAACCCGGACAAGCCCCATAGGGGCTGTTGAAGGAGAAAGACCGCGGCTCGAGCTGCGGTATGCTGGTTCCGCAATCGATGCAGGCGAGCTTCTCCGAATACAGCCGCTCCTCGCCGCCCACCACCGCCACCAGCACGATCCCGCCAGCCAGTTTTGTCGCGGTCCGAATGGAAGCCTCCAGCCGCCTCTCGATGCCCGGCTTGACCAGCACGCGGTCGACGACCACCTCGATGGTGTGGTTGCGGCGCTTGTCGAGCTTGATCTCCTCCTCGATGGACCTTAACTGGCCGTCGATGCGGGCGCGGAGGAATCCCTGCCGCACGAGCTTTTCCAGCTCCTTCTTGAACTCCCCTTTGCGCCCGCGGACGAACGGGGCCAGGATCATGACCCGTTCGTCGGCGCGCAGTTCCAGGATCTGCGCGAGGATCTGCTCGGCCGACTGTCGGCTGATCTGGCGGCCGCAGTTGGGGCAGTGGGGCACGCCGATCTGGGCGTACAGCAGGCGCAGGTAATCGTAGATTTCCGTGATGGTGCCCACCGTGGAGCGGGGGCTGCGGCTCGTGGTGCGCTGCTCGATCGAGATGGCGGGGCTCAAGCCTTCGATGGAATCGACGTCGGGCCGCTCCATCTGGTCCAGGAACTGGCGGGCGTAGGCGGAAAGCGTCTCCACGTAACGCCGCTGGCCCTCGGCGTAGATGGTGTCGAAGGCCAGCGACGATTTGCCCGACCCGCTCAAGCCCGTGATCACAGTCAGCGAGTTACGCGGAATCTCCACGTCGATGTTTTTCAGGTTGTGCTGCCGGGCGCCACGGACGGTGATGCGGTCAATCATGAAGCAGGCCACACGGTGCGGAATTCACGAGGAAGGCCAATCCTTTATTTTATCATTGGGCGCCAAGCCGAACCCTTCGGCCGAGACCGCGTTATAGTGGGTGCTTATGAATCGAATGCCGAAGATTGCCCTGATTGTGTTGCTGTGCCTTTCGCCCTGCTGGCCGCAGGTGGCCAAGGAGGCCAACAAGGATTACCAGACGCCGGAAGGCCGCCGGCGCGTTGCCTCGACGCTGGACGATCCGCACCGCCAGGAGGCTCTGAAGGCAAACGAGCTGATTGCCCGGCTGGGCATCAAGCCAAGCAGCGTGGTGGCCGACGTGGGGACCGGAACCGGCTTCATGCTGCCCTACTTCTCTGAGGCGGTGGGATCGGCGGGGCGGGTGATCGCCGAGGACATCCAGCAGGATTTCCTCGATAAGGCGGCGGCCCGCATCCAGTCCCAGCACCTCTCGAACGTCAGCACCGTGCTGGGCGGCGACAAGAATCCCAACCTGCCGGAGGGGCAGCTCGACCTGGTATTTATGCTCGATGTCTACCACCACTTCGACTATCCCTCCGATATGCTGGCCCACTTCTCGCGCGCTTTGAAAGCCGAGGGGCGGCTGGCGGTGGCCGACTATTACCGCCATCGCCGCGGGCCGCAGGACGGGGACATGAGCGGCCACATCCGCGCCGACCGGGACGAGGTGATCCGCGAAATCGAGTCGAACGGCTTCCGGCTCGAATCGAAAAGCGACAACGGCAGCCAACAGTACCTGTTAATCTTCGCTAAGAAGTAACGGCGCGGGCCGGCCCACCATACTCTAGATCCGTCCGAACTTGGCCACCGCCTCCTTGATCGACTTGAACTTCTCGATGAAGGGCAGCATGCGGTGCTCGGTGTCATCGAGCGCTTGGGCCTTGGCCAGCACCTCGGCGGCGCGGGCGCGCGGCACCACGGCCACGCCGTCCTCGTCGGCCACGATGATGTCTTTGGGGTTCACCCCTACCCCGGCGCAGGTGACCGGGATGTTGGCCCCGGCGAAACGATAGTGGTTGACGGAGGTGGAGGGAACCACGCCGCGGCTGAAAACGGGGAACTGGAGGCGCTTGATCTGCGGCGTGTCGCGGATACCGGCGTCCACCACCGCTCCAGCCAGGCCACGAAACTTCATCGCCGTGGCCATCAGCCCGCCGATGCCGGCGAAGTCCGCGCCGTCCTCGAGCACCATGACGTAGACCGATCCGGGCGGAGCGGCGTCGATGGCGTCAAGCATTCCCTGGGATGCAGCAGCGCCCTCCTTGTGCTCTTCCTTTTTCAGCAGCACGGTGACGGCCGGCCCGGCGAACTTGGTGGTAAGGAGCGGCCGCATCTCGTGCGACATGTGCGCCCGCTGGCCGTAAAGCTGTTCCACGGCGTCGGCCACCGAGGCGACCTCGACGAGGCGAAAACCTTCGACGAGAGGATCGGAGACGGGCTGTTGCGCAGAGGGCCGTGGAGCGGTCACAAGAAGCAGCACGGTGCAAGCTAACAAGAACATGGTTCTCATGCCTGCTATCATACCCTTCGGACATGGGCCTGCTGCGCAAACTCCGGATCAC
>JACQDG010000005.1 GCA_016201185.1 Acidobacteriota bacterium
ATGATAACTCTCGGACATGTAGTATCCCGCGATCGCACCCGCCGGGTTGATGCTAGAGGGGAGGGTCCAAGGGGCGCCCGGGACAGCAAACGTGGTAAAGGCGCCGTCGGGGGCCCGCAGGAAGCCATGGAAACCACCACTCACGTCATTGTAGCCTCCAATGATCGCACCCGCCGGGTTGATGCTACCGGCGCTGGTGGAAGTGGAGCCCGGAACATCAAACGTGGTCAAAGCGCCGTCAGGGGCCCGCAGGAAGCCATGCCACACATCACTTAAGTAGGATCCCGTGATCGCACCCGCCGGGTTGATGCTAGAGGGCATGGTCCACCAGGCGCCCGGGACATCAAACGTGGTGAAGGTAGCGCCATGAGCGCTCCAGGCAAAGCCCAGCTCCAGGGCGCAAAGGGCCAGGCATAGCGCCAGGGCTTTACCACGTGGAATTACGGTCCCGAATCTCCTAAAAGTTAATTGTTTCATCGCGATTCCTCCTTATTACAGATAGCTTATTATTCAGCGCTTACTCTGCCCGGTGAGGGTCACCTGCTGCGACCCACCCGAGAACGCGTTGTCTTCGATCGTCAGCACCCCCTGGATGACATCCCTCGCCCTCGAAGGACTGAAGGTGACACTGATGGTGCAGTAAGATCCGCCGGCCAGTGAACCACCACAGTCGTTGGTCTGGGCGAAGTCGCCGGTGGCCGTAATGTTACTGATGAGCAGCGGCGCGCTGCCGACGTTCCTGAGTATCACCGCTTGCGGCGGGCTGGTGGTCCGGACCCTCTGATAACCGAACACCAGCGCGTCCTTGGAAAGGCTGACTCCCGGCGCGTCGATGGGCGCGATCTTGACCAGGAAGTAGTCCTGGCCCCACCAAAACTCTCCGGGGACACCGCCGCCAAATCCAGGTTGAAATACCCCCGAGGTCGTGGGGAAATCACTTGACGCTGTGGGCCCGAACACGTAAGCGTTGCCCCATGGGTCCACGGCAACAGCGGCGCCAAGATCGAACGCGCCGCCTCCCAGGTAGGTCGAGTACACCAGGGCAGAACCTGTCGCATTCAACTCCACAACGAAGGCATCGACATCCCCCGATTTGAAACCCTGCAACGGCTTTACGAGGGGAAAGTTGGGATCTACCGTCAAACTTGAGACGTAGGCGTTGCCCGCGGCGTCCACCGCCATCCCGAGCGCCCATGCCCCGCAGTTGGCGCCTAGATAAGTCGAATAGACCAGCGAAGCTGCCCCAGTCTTGGAGGGATCGATCTTCGACACGAAGACATCCGTGCCGCCGCTGCCGCCCCCAAAGGCGGTCTGGTAGGCTCCCGGCGTGGTCGGGAAATCGGTTGATAAGGTGGTCCCCGCAACATATGCGTTCCCCGTGGAATCTACGGCGATACGGCTGAGGAAGCAGTCACACTCATCACTTCCACCACTTCCACCCAGGAAGGTGGAGTAGAGAAGCTTGCTTCCATGGCTGTTCAGCTTCGCCATAAAGGCATCTGGAGACCAAAAGGGGTTAGAGCCAGGCTTCAGTTCTTTTTGGAACGCACTCTTTGTGACAGGGAAATCTGAGCTTGGGGTATAACCCGTGACATAGGCCTCACCGGAACTGTTAACGGCAATTCCCGAGGCCCACTCACCCCCGCTCCCCCCCAGGAAAGTGGAGTATACAAGCCCAGTTCCCGTGCCATTCAGCTTCGTCACGAAGACATCGGGGCAAAGGGGCACGCAGAAATTCGGGGTGAAGCTCGGTTGGAAAGCCTTGGGGGTGGTCGGGAAATTGGCCGAGCTTGTCGTGCCAGCCACATAGGCATTCTCGGAAGCGTCGAGAGCGATTCCCCACGCCGAGTCCATATCGCTCCCGCCGAGATATGTTGAGTAAACGAGCGCCGAACCGCTCGCGTTGAGCTTGGTTACAAAGGCGTCTCCACAAGCAGGGCCCCCCTCGCACGCGGCAGGCATGCCCCCGAAGGTGGTCTGGAAGGCCCCGGCGGTGGTCGGGAAATCCTGCGACATGGTCCCCCCAGCAACGTAGGCGTTACCGGAGGCGTCTACCGCGATGGTGAGCCCCTCATCATGGTCGCTGCCGCCCAGATAGGTTGAGTAGACAAGCGCAGAGCCCGCGGCATTGATCTTGGTAATGAAGGCATCGCCGCACCGTCCACTCGGCGAAGTGCACCCCTGGGGTCCCCTGTACGAGGGTTGGGCGGCGCCGGCAGTGACCGGGAAGTCCGCCGAAAGCGTCTTACCGGTCACGTAAGCATTTCCAGAGGAGTCTACAGCGATTCCGGGACCCCAACTTGGCTCAACGCCGCTGCCGCCGAGGTAGGACGAATAACTCAGCACAGGGTCGATGACCAGCGGGAGGGTCTTGTCATAGTTGGGCACTTCGAAGCCAATGCGGTTATCGGCGAGGAGAACATAGCGCCCGATTACAGATTTCCGATCTTGGATTTGGGATCTTGGATTTGCAGTCTGGTAGACGACGGGCTTGTGGAAACGGACCTCGCCGCCCTCGGCCGGGATCACCAAGTCGCCATCCCCATCAATCCGCAGCGCAGTTCCCGCTTTCGAGTTTCCAGTCTTGATTCCCAGCGTGATGGCTTTCGGGTCGGCGCCCGGCGCGACAACGAAGTCATATTCGAGCTCTCGCTCGGCGCCGTAGTAAACCAGGTCCACGCCCGGATAGACACTGGCGTATTTCACCTTCGCGTAGGTCGGCACATTGGTGCGCCACTTCTTCGGGTCCTTACCGAGGAAGTAGTTGGTCTTGCCGGGCAGTTCCTCGAGCCCTGTGATGCGCGCCGCAGGGTTCGCACCCGCCAGCTCCATGAGCAAAACAGCGGGCGCTGAGCGCTCGGGGCTGGGAATTCGAGACTTCAGTTTCGGATTTCGGTTGTGTGTTGGCTGGCTGCTAACGGCTGACGGCTTCTTGAGCGACAACACCGCTTCACTTCCGGTCAGGAACAGCGTATACCCGCCGCCGCGCGAGAGGAATTTGACGCGCGGGTCAGTCTGCCCCTGGTTTGCCTCGAAGCTCAGAGGCAGCCTGAAATAGGTTGCAGTTTGTTCTTGCCCGGCCCGAATGGTCTTTCCAGGCTTTGTGTCCTTGCCTGCCGCCCCGCCGGCCTTCAGAAGGCCGAAGAGGCAGATAAGGGCCGAGATGAAAACTACACGAACCCATAGACTTTTCTGGGTAGCCATACGAACCTCCCGTGGCATTTTTTGATCTGAGAAGTTCTCAGCACGTGGTATGCCGGGCCGAGGTGGAGATTTAGTAGGAGAAACCTGGCCTCAGATGGTCCGCTTTCGCGGAGCGATGTCGCCCCCGGTCCGGGTGATCCGTTTAGTTCCTCAACTCTTGTTTTTTCAATAGGTAGAGGGTCTGCTCAACTTTTCGATTGGTAGCATCGCTCGCTTCTGGCCAGCCACACTCGCTCGTCAGCTTCCAGGACGTGGTTACTTGAAGCAGCCTGCCTTCAACTTTCGCCGGCGCAGGCTCTTCGCACGAGGCCGCGAATCGAAGCGACCCTTGCGCCCTTTGACGCTCTTGGGGGTGCCATTTCGCTTTCCCCGGCCCTGGGGGACGCAGACATTATAGTGCTGGGCTGGAGCCACGGGTCGGACTTGAACCGACGACCGGCGGTTTACGCAACCGCTGCTCTGCCAGCCAGCTACCGTGCCGGCTTGTATTCCTCATAGGACAGCGGCAGGCGAGGATGCCTGGGCCATCACGGCGGCGACAGCGCGCTTCCAGCCGGCGTACAGCTCTTCACGGCGGGCGGCGTCCATCTGCGGATGGAAGCGGCGATCGACCTTCCAGAAGCTCTCGATTTCCTCCGTGCCGGACCACACTTTGACAGCCAGGCCGGCGAGGTAAGCGGCGCCCAGGGCGGTGGTCTCGATGTTGGCGGGGCGCACGACGGGGCGGCCCAGCAGATCGGCCTGGAATTGCATCAGGAAGTCGTTTGCAGCGGCTCCGCCATCAGCGCGCAGCTCGGTAAGAGGAGCGCCGGCATCGGCCTCCATGGCCTCGACCAGCTCGCGTGTCTGATAAGCAATAGCTTCGAGCGCCGCGCGGACGATGTGGGCGGCGGAGGTGGCGCGGGTAAGGCCCATGATCGAGCCGCGGGCGGAGGCATTCCAATGCGGCGCGCCCAGGCCCACGAAGGCGGGCACGAAATATACTCCTGCAGTGCCGGACACCGAGGCGGCCAGCGTGGCGGTTTCCGAGGCAGTCTTGATGATGCCTAGAGAGTCTCGCAGCCACTGGATGGCGGCCCCGGCGATGAAGACGCTGCCTTCGAGCGCGTACTCCGGCCGGTTATTCGGACTGGCGGCCAGGGTGGTGAGCAGGCGGTGGCGGGAATGGATAGCTCGCTCGCCGGTGTGCATCAGAAGGAAACAGCCCGTGCCGTAGGTGTTCTTGGAGAGGCCGGGGCGGAAGCAGGCTTGGCCGACCAGGGCGGCCTGCTGGTCGCCGGCGATGCCCGCAATGGGAATCTCGGCGCCGAAAAGCGCGCGTTCGGTCGCGCCGACAACCTCGGAGGAGCCGACCACGCGCGGCAGCATGGGCTGCGGCACCCCGAACAGGTCGAGCATCTCGGCGTCCCAGGCGCCGTCGAGGTTCAACAGCATGGTGCGGGAAGCGTTGGAAAGGTCGATGACATGGGCGCGGCCGCCGGTCAGCTTGTAGACAAGCCAGGAATCCACAGTGCCGAAGGCCAACTCCCCGGCCTCGGCGCGGCGGCGGGCGTCAGGCACGTGGTCCAGAATCCAGCGGATTTTGCTGGCGGAAAAATAAGCGTCCAACACCAGCCCGGTGCGGGCGGCGATCCGGCCAGCGAGGCCCTGCTCGGTGAGGGCGCGGCAGAAGTCGGCCGTGCGCCGGCACTGCCACACAATGGCGGGGGCCACGGGCGCGCCGGTCTTGCGGTCCCAGACAATCGTGGTTTCGCGTTGGTTGGTGATGCCGATGGCAGCGAGGTCCCGCGCTCGGAGGCCAGAACGGTCGAGCGCCCCGCGGGCGGCCTCCACTTGCGCCTGCCAGATCTGTTGGGCGTCCTGCTCCACCCAGCCCTGATGGGGAAAGCGGCACTCGATGGGGGCCGATTCCATGCCCATAGAGCGCGCCTCTCGATCAAAGACAACGGCGCGGGCGCTGGTGGTGCCCTCATCGAGCGAGAGGATGTGCATGGAAAAACTCTGCCGGCCTACGCGCGTGGCTCCCAGTCCGCCGGCCGGGCGCCTTCGGGGAGCAGTTCCCCTTTTTCGAGACAGCGGATCTTGCCGGCGTAACGCGCGGCATGCGGATCGTGCGTGACCATCACGATCGTTTTGCCGTGCTCCTTGTTGAGCTTGGAAAGGATGGTCAGGACCTCCTCGGCCGAGTGTGCGTCGAGGTCGCCGGTGGGCTCATCGGCGAGGATAATGGCGGGGTCGGTGACGATGGCGCGGGCGATAGCCACACGCTGCTCCTGGCCGCCGGAGAGCTGGCGCGGATAGTGGCCCATGCGGTCGTCCAGGCCCACCAGGCGCAACGCCACTTCGGCGTGCTCCCGGCGCTCCTTCTTGCCCAGGTGCGTGAGGAGCAGGGGCAGCTCCACATTTTCGAGCGCGGTAAGCACGGGGATCAGGTTGAAGGTCTGGAACACGAAGCCGATATTTTCGTTGCGCCAGCGGGCCATCTGCTTGTCGCCGAGCTGCTGCAAGTCCTGGCCCAGGACGATCATGCGGCCCTGGGTGGGCCGGTCGATGGCCGCCACTAGGTGCAGCAGGGTCGATTTGCCGGAGCCGGACGGGCCCATCAAAGCAATGAACTCGCCGCGCTGGATGGTCAGATTGGCGTCGGCCAGCGCCAGCACGTGAAACTCGTCGCGGATGTACTCCTTGTGCACGTTGATGGCGTGAATGGCGAGGTTGTCTGGTGTCATGGTCGGCGTGAGGATTTGACCGCTACTCGATCGCCGTTCTTCAAGCCGGCGGGAGGGTTCAGGATAATTTCCTCGCCGCCGCTCAGTCCTTCCCCGATTTCGGCGCCGCGGGAGGTGGTCGAGCGGACCTTGACGGCGCGCTCCACAACTTTACCGTTAGACGCCAGCAGCACGGCCTTGCCGTCGCGGAGAGCCGAGGCCGGGATCACGATCAGCGGCCTAGCGCCCTGCCCCGCGCGGTCCGCGGCGGTTTTTTCGTCGGCCAGAAAGGCGACACGAGCGTTCATTTCCGGCCGCAAATAATCATCCGGCCTCAAAATCTTGACCTTCACCTGCACCGTGGCCTTTTGACGGTCAGCCTGGGGCGAGATTTCTTCGATTGCCCCCTCGTACTTGCGATCGGGGAAAGCGTCGGTGGTGACGATGCCGCGCTGCCGCGGGCCGAGCCGGGCGAAATCGTCCTGGTTGATGTCGAGCTCGACTTGCAAATCGTTCAGGTCGGCCAGGGAGACCACGTAGCCCTTGGCGCCCCGCTCGCCAACGAAGCTGGTGGTGACGAACTCGCCCACTTCGACGGCGCGCTCGAGGATCGTGCCATTGACGGGGGCCCGGATGACGGTCGAGTCGAGCATGGTCTGGGCGTAGGCGAGCTGGCCGCGGGCCTGGCGAAGCTGGCCGCGCACGGCGTCAATCTGCTCGATGCGGGGGCCGATGCGCACCAGCTCATAGTTCTTCTGCAAGGCATCCACGCGGGCCTTCTGGCCATCGAAGCGGGCCTGGGCATCGTCGAGGGACTGCTTGGGCATGACGCCGTCGGTGACCAGGCCGCGTACGCGGTCCAGGTTCACGCGGGCGTTTTCCAAGTCGGCCTGTCCCTGCTCCTGGTTGGCGCGGGCGGCGGCGATTTCCTGGGGGCGCGAGCCGGTTTCCATTTCCTTCAGCCGGGCCTCCAGGTTAGCGACATTTCCAGCGGCCTGCTCAACCTGGGCGCGGTATTCCTGGTCCTCGAGCCGCACCACCACCTGCCCCTGCTGCACCCGGTCGCCTTTCTCCACGCCGATCCAGGCGACGCGGCCGATCACTTTGCACGAGACCTCGATCTTGTGGTGCGCGACGATGTAGCCGGTGGCATTGAGCACCACGCCCGCCTCGGAGGGCCCCGAAGAGGAAGCGCTCACGCGCATGGTCTCGACCTCGACTGGGCGGCTGCGCCCCAATACGAGCTGCCAGACGAGCAGCGCCGCGATCACCGCCACACCGGTGAGAATCCACCACGTGGCCCACTTCGGACCGGCAGTGGGCGCTCCGCTTGAGCGGTCGATCTTGAGGCTTTTCAGCTCCTGATCGAATTTTTGCGCGTCTACGGGCATCACAAGTCTCGCAGGGCGTTTACCACGTCTTTGCGGGCGGCGGTGCGGGCGGGCAGCAGGCCGCCCAGAAGTCCCATCACCGCGGCGAAGGTAATTCCCAGGGCGAACATGGCCGGCGTGACCCGAAACTGGAACAGAGTCTGGCTGAAAGTGACCGAGTTGCCCATGCGGCTCGAGACCCCGTTAAAGGGCAGCGCCACCAGGCAGGCCAATACTCCGCCCAGCAAGGAAAGCAGAAACGACTCGATCATGAACGACACCAGGATGCTGGGGCGGGAAAAACCCAGCACGCGCAGCACGCCGATCTCGCGCGACCGGCGGACCACCGCGGCGTACATGGTGTTCATAGCGGCAAACGAGCTGCCGATGGCCATTACGACGGCCACAAAAATCCCCAGGTATTGCAGAGGGCGGCCGGATTCGGTCTGCCGCAGGTAATACTCCAGTTCCGGCACCGCCTCGTGGTTCAGCCGTTGATCATTGGCGATGGCGTCGGTCAGGGCGCGCATGGCGGCCGGGTCGACAGCGCGCACCAGGGCCGAGCTAAGCGCGTTGGGGCGGCCCACGTCGTTCGCTAGCTGGTTGACGTCAGTCCAGATTTCGCCGTTGAAGGCGGTCTGGCCGCCGTCGAAGATGCCGACGATGGTCCAGTAACCGCGGCCGATCTGGAGCTGCCGGCCGATGTCGATGCCCTCGTAGGTCTGAACCACACCGCGGCCAACCGCGAGCTCACGCTGGCCGGGGGCAAACCAGCGGCCGGAGGACAGCTTAACCGTCTCGGCGCGCATCCGAACGCCCACCTGCGGCAAGCCGCGAACGTTGACGTTGGACTGCGCTGCTTCCTGAGAACCCTTGAGTTTCAAGTTGACCACGGTCACCAGTTCCTGGGAGATCATCGGCTCGCCGTTTTCCGTTTGGACGCCCTCCTTGGAGCGGATCACCTGGAGGTTTTCCTGCATCACCACGCTGGTCAGCTCGGCCGTGGACCCTTTGCGCAGCACGAGCAGGTGGAGGGGATGCCCTGTGGCTTGAAAGGAAGCCTGTAAGCCTGCCAGCATACCGAGAATACCCAGCATGACGGCGACGGTGAGGGCGATGCCCAGCGCGGTCATGATGGTCGTGGTACGGCGCTCCACCAGGTTGCGGAAGTTATAGGAGATCGGGATGGCCATGGGTCGTCCTTGCTTCCGCCCCTTAGCCGGTATGCCGCAGGGCGTCGGCGATGGGCAGCCGGGCGGCGTTCCATGCGGGGACCACGGAACTGGCCAGCCCGATCAGAAGGGCCACGACGAGGTTGATGGCCGCGGCGGCCGCTGGCATTCGAATGCCTGCGCCGAAGATAAGGGGCATTTTGGCAGCCCAGCCCATCAGGCCGACGGCCAGCAGGCAGCCGAGCACGCCGCCGATCATGGCGATGATCACCGCTTCAGCGACGATCATGGTCAGCACCTTGCCGGTGGTGAAACCTAGGGTTTTCAGCACGCCTACTTCCTTGATCCGCTCGCGCACCGACATGGCCATGGTGTTCGCCGCCACCAGCAGAATGGCGAAGGTCAC
>JACQDG010000234.1 GCA_016201185.1 Acidobacteriota bacterium
CGCGTCCCCACCTCCCCCCGTTCTCACCGGCAAGGCCGAGTCGGCCCTGCTCACCATCGAAGGCCGCCGCCTGAAGTTCACCAACCTTAACAAGGTCTTCTACCCCCGCGAAGCCTCGGTCAAGCGCGACATCATCAACTTCTACAACGCCGTCGCCGAGCTGATACTTCCCCATCTCCACGACCGGCCGCTCTCGCTGAAGCGCTACCCGAACGGCATCGAAGGCGAATTTTTCTTCCAGAAGGACGCTGCCGAAAGCTTCCCCGCCTGGCTGCGCATCGAGCCCATCTCGACCGAGCCGGGCAAGGCCCCCACGCGCTTCGTCGTCTGCGACGATCGCGCGACGCTGCTCTATCTCGCCAACCTCGGCTGTATCGACCAGAACCCGTGGATGAGCCGCGTCGGCTCGCTCTCGCACCCCGACTTCCTCCTTATCGACCTCGACCCACAGGAGTGCGGATTCAACCGCATCGTGGAAGCGGCGCAACTCATCCGCCGCAAGCTGGATTTGCTGGAACTGGAGGGCTACCCCAAGACCACCGGCGGCGACGGCCTGCACATCTACATTCCACTCGAGCCCCGCTACACCTACGAGCAGGCCCGCACACTTGCCCAGATCCTCGCCAGCCTGGTCGCCGCCGAGCGGCCCGACCTGTTCACCACCGCCCGCGCCGTCTCGCGCCGAGAAAAGGGCAAGGTCTATTTCGACTGGGCGCAAATCGCCGAGGGCAAAACCATCGCCGCCCCCTACGTGCTGCGCGCCTATCCCGGCGCGCCGGTGGCGACGCCGCTCGCCTGGCGCGAGGTAGCGGCCGGCCTTACGCCGGAGCAGTTCCACATCGGAAATGCCCTCGACCGTTTCACCCGCCTCGGCGACCTGTTCCGCCCCGTGCTCACGAGCCGCCAGTCGCTCGAGCCAGCGATGGAAAAGCTGGAGCCGCTCGTCCGTGGCGCGATGTAGTCCAACTGCCCGGGCCTCGAAACGGTGGTATCATCAGAGTCGTGCGCGCCGCCGCTCTGACATCGGTCCAAGAATACCTCACCACCAGCTACCGTCCCGACTGCGAGTATATTGAGGGCGTTCTCCTGGAGCGAAACCTGGGCGAATACGAACACAGTAGGTTGCAAATGCTTCTGATCATGTACTTCGGGAGCCGCGAAAAGCAGTGGGGCATCCGCGTGGTCCCTGAGCAGCGCGTCCAGGTAAAGCCCAACCGTTTCCGCGTGCCGGACGTGCGCGTGGTGAAAGCCGACGCGCCGATCGAACCAATCTTCACCCGGCCTCCTTTCCTGTGCGTCGAGATCCTCTCCAAGGATGACCGCATGGGCGAGATGCAGGAGCGCATCGACGACTACCTGGCCTTCGGCGTGCCCACCGTCTGGCTGCTCGACCCCCGAACGAAGCGGGCTTATGTCTTCACACCCGGCGAAATGCACGAGGTCAAAGACGGAATTCTACGCTCCAGCGATCTGGCCATTACTGTTCCCCTTGCCGCCTTATTCGACTGACCCGTTTCCCCGGCTTTCCTGTTTTTATTTCCCCGCCCGCCAACCACTTGCAGCGCCCACTTTGATTTCCGCCCGCAGGGCGGCCAAGCCTTTCGCCTTCCGCCCGCAAGGCGGCGGGGCTGGGCTATAGTTATAAGAGAGAACGGTCCCCATGCCCGACCGCGATTTCACCACTATCAGCGGCACGCCGGTCAACGAGCTCTACACGCCCGCCGACCTCGGGAACGGCGCAACTGCCTTCGACCCCGCCGTCGAGCTGGGCGAGCCCGGCTGCTTCCCCTACACTCGCGGCATCCACCCCGACATGTATCGCGGCCGGCTGTGGACCATGCGCCAGTTCTCCGGTTTCGCCACCCCGGAGGAAACCAACCGCCGCTACCGCTACCTGCTCGAGCAGGGCCAGACCGGCCTCTCCGTCGCCTTCGATCTGCCCACGCTGATGGGCTACGACGCCGACCACGAAATGGCCGCAGGCGAGGTGGGCAAGTGCGGCGTCTCCATATCCTCGCTGGCCGACATGGAGGCGCTGTTCGACTCCATCCCCCTCGAGCGCATCTCCACCTCCATGACCATTTCCTCGCCGGCGGCCATGCTCTGGGCCATGTACCTGGTGGCGGCCGAGAAGCAGGGGGCACGCTGGGAAAACCTCTCCGGAACCATCCAGACCGATATCCTCAAGGAGTACATCGCCCAGAAGGAATACATCTACCCGCCGCGGCCCTCCATGCGGCTGGTGGTCGACACTTTCGAGTTCGGCGCGCGCCACACGCCCCGTTTTAATACCATCTCGATCAGCGGCTATCACATCCGCGAGGCCGGCGCCACGGCGCTGCAGGAGCTGGCCTTCACCCTCCGGGACGGCGTCGAATACGTCCAGTGGGGCATCGAGCGCGGACTCGACGTCGACGAGTTCGTTCCGCGCCTCAGCTTCTTCTTCGACGCCCACAACGACTTCTTCGAGGAGATCGCGAAGTTCCGCGCCGCCCGCAAAATCTGGGCCCACGTGATGCGCGACCGCTTCGGCGCATCCAGCGAGCGCACCTGGAAGCTCCGCTTCCACACCCAGACCGCCGGCTGCTCCCTCACCGCCCAGCAGCCGCGCGTCAACATCGTCCGCACGGCCATCCAGGCCCTGGCGGCGGTGCTCGGCGGGACGCAGTCGCTCCACACCAACGCCCTCGACGAAGCTCTGGCTCTCCCCACCGAGGAAACCGCCCTGCTCGCCTTGCGCACGCAGCAGGTGATCGCTTACGAGAGCGGCGTCACCGACACGGCCGATCCGCTCGGCGGCAGCTACTTCCTCGAGCGCCTCACCCTGGACCTCGAAAAGGGCTGCTACGATTACTTCGACCGCATCGACGCCATGGGCGGCATGATCCCCGCCATTGAACGCGGCTTCCCTATGCGCGAGATCGCCGAGGCCAGCTATCGCTACCAGCAGGCCGTCGAGAAAAAGGAAAAGATTATCATCGGCGTCAATGCTTTCCAGGCGGAAGGGGAGCCGGTGGAAACCCTCTACATCGACCACCGCGTCGCGGAAAAGCAGGCCGGCCGCCTGAAACAGCTCCGCGCCGACCGCAACAACCAGCAGGCCGAGAAAGCTCTCGACGATCTGGCCCGAGCCGCCGACCAGGGCGGGAACATGATGCCCTCGATCGTCGAAGCCGTCCGCGCCTACGCCACCCTGGGCGAGATGTGCGACACGCTGAAGAAAGTCTTCGGCGTCTACCAGGAGGCGGCCGTCACATGAGCCGCCCCATTCGCGTCCTGGTAGCGAAACCCGGCCTCGACGGTCACGACCGCGGCGCCAAGGTGATCGCCCGCGCCCTGCGCGACGCCGGCATGGAGGTCATTTACACCGGCCTGCGCCAGACCCCGGAGATGATCGTCTCCGCCGCCCTGCAGGAGGACGTCGATTTCATCGGCCTCTCCATCCTCTCTGGCGCTCACAACGCCATCGTTCCGCGCGTGATGAAGCTGCTCAAGGAAAACAGCATTGAGGACGTGAAGGTCATCGTGGGCGGCATCGTTCCCGACGCCGACATTCCGTCTCTCAAGGAGCAGGGCGTCAGCGCCGTCTTCCAGCCCGGAACCTCGATGGAGGAGATCGTCCGGTTTATCCGGGAGCACGCCTGAAGTGCAGCTCGAAGAATTCCTGGCCGCTGAGCGGGAGACGATCGCCGAGGCCGCGAGCCTCGCCCGCATCGACCGCTTTGGCCTCGACGCCCGGGATTTCGCCGCGGCGCTGTTTCGCTCGCTCGAGCGCTATGCCCCCGGAGCACGCGGCCGGGAGGCGCGGGAATTTCTCCTCGGCCTGCGCCTGGAAGACCTGGCCCTGGCCTTCGCCTGCTCCCGAGGCGTGACAACGGCCTGGGAGGAGTTCCATCGCACCTATCGGAAATATCTTGTAGACGCCGCCGGGGACGCGGAGCTGGCCGACCAGGTAATAGCCGAGCTTTACGGCGTAGAAGCCTCCGGCGGGCAGATCGCCCGCTTCTGCGGCCGTTCCTCGCTGAAGTGCTGGCTGCGGGCCATCGTCCACCAGGCCCAGGTCGACCGCCACCGCCGCGACTCCCGGCTCACGGAGCTCGAGACGCTGCCCGTCGAACCTCATCACGAGGAGCGGCCCGAAGACTTCGAGCGGCGCGAGAATGCCGCCGCTTTGGCCCGCGCCCTCCGCCGCGAGGTGGAGGAATTGCCGCCCGGCGAGCGGCTCCTGCTGGCCTGGTATTACGTGGATCAACTCCGGCTGGCCCAGATCGCCAGCCTCCGCAGCGTGCACGAATCGACCATCAGCCGCGAGCTGGAAGCAATCCGCCAGCATCTGCGCAAGCATGTCGAGCGGCGGCTCCGCGCCGAGGGCTTCAGCGCGGCGCGGATTGCGGAGTGTTTCCGCCACGCGACCGACGCCCCGCTGGATTTCGAGGAAGTTTTCGAGAGGGCAAGAAATCCGGGTTGAAGCGTACTACTGTTATGAGGATGCCGAGCCACGACCCCATGGACGCCGCGTTGCCCCGGGTGATGCGCGCCGCCCAGGCAAACCCTGCGGGCTGCGATCGAGAGCTGGCGGCGGCCTACGTCGAGCGGCGGCTCCGGCCTGCCGAGCGCCAGAGCTTCGAGGCCCACCTGGCGGCTTGTGCCGCGTGCCGCGCCCTGGTGGTCACGCTGGCCCAGGAATTTCTGCCGGAAGCGGCCGAGCTGCCGGACGCCATAGCAGCCCCGCGTCACTGGTGGAGCTGGCGGTGGTGGAACTGGAAATGGCTCGTTCCCGCGATGGCGGGCGTGGTGCTCGTTGCGTCAGCCGTGCTTTATCAGCGGGAGCAGTTGCTGCGCCGCACAGCGCCTATCAGCCAGCCCGTCACCCAGAACAAGGCCATCGCCGAAGCGCCGCCACCCGCTCCACCGGCTGCCACCACCGCTCCACCGGCTGCCACCACTGCTCTCCAGCGCCGCGTGCGACGGACCGATGAACTCAAGAAGGTCCCCCTTCCTGCCGGTGAGCCTGCTCCCTCCATTGCCCTGAAAGACAAGGAAGTGGCCGCTACGAAGCGCAAAGTCCTGGCGCTGCGTCCCGTCTCGGGCGAGGCAGGCCGCGAAGAAGCCCGCCAGGAAGCCGCCGCTCCCGCGGTTGCTGGAGCCGTTGTTATCTCACCTGCTCCGCCCGCCGCCGCCCCCGCCGCCAACGCCGTCAAGGCGCGCGATTCCGCCGCCATCTCTTCCGTCGTCCTGAACGAGCGAAGTTTTTCCCCTCTGCCGAACGGCGCCCCGCTCCGCCACTACGTCCAGCGCGACGATCGCGTGTGGGCCGTCTCCGACGGCGGCCGCATCTTCCGCTCCACCGACGCCGGCCGCACCTGGACCAAGCTCGCCAGCCCCACCACCGCCGACCTGGTCAAAGTAGAGTGGGAATCGGAAACCAGCCTTGTAGTCGTGGATAAAGAAGGAAACCGCTACCGCCTGCGGCCCTAAAGGGCCGTGCCCGCCCCGTTCGGTGCTTTACCGAACGCGCAGCGTCAAGGAAGGTGCTGTGCGCATAGTACGGGTTGGGAACTTTGTCGGACGTCCGCGATTCAATATCCCGGTTATTGACAGAAATAAGACAGCCGGCGCGCAGAGGCTGGCCATTTCTTGCAATTTCAACTGAAAATTCCAGTCTGAACTCTCAAATCGATGCTCTCAAATTCCTTGACTCGCAGGTTGAGCAGTGATCTAATCGGAATGTTCTACGGGCAGTGTGCGGAGTTGTGGCGCCATGAACAACTCCACTGCATATCGTCAGTCTCCCTGGGAGTTGTTCCCCGGCCAGCCGACGCCGAGGCTCCATGACCGCGTAGTGGACATCCTGCGAGCCCGGCATTACAGCCGGCGGCCAGCCACACGTTGCGCCATTCGTTTGCGACCCACTTGCTCGAAGACGGCTACGACATTCGGACCGTGCAGGAACTCCTGGGGCACAAGGATGTCAAGACCACGATGGTGTACAGGCACGTGTTGAACCGTGGCGGGCTGGGAGTTCACCGCCCGCTCGACCGGCTGCGGAAGCCCCGTCGGTCGAGACAGGGGGGCCTTACACTGACCGGCTGGGCAGCGTAAGACCCCGGAGGGAAGGCTAGCAAATGTCGCGGAATTTTCTATCAAGTAAGGAGTTATGGCTGGTGGCGGCCGCGGGACGGCTTCGTGTTAGACTGCCCGGGACGGCGCTTACGCCGGTCTAGCGAAACAAGAGTTAGGCTTCCTGAGCCATACTGGGAGGTGATAAGTTGGTTGCTTGGTTGAATGCAAATCAAGGGTTCGTAATGGCAATCTTAAGCCTCGTATATGTGGTCGCGACGGTCTTGATTGCAATTATTATGCTCCGTGCCAACTCCATCAGTAGTAGGAGTCTTGCACAAGCCGTAGAGTTGGAAAAGCTTCGTTCCCGGCCGTATCTACTCTTTGATCTTGAATCCCGGCATAAGGCTATTCATGCCGTTCTGAAGAATCTGGGCAAAACAGCAGCTTACAATGTGAGGATTTCGGTAACTCCAGAATTGAAATCCGTCATACAAGGGCAAGATTGGGTGTCTTCGTTGACGACAAATGAGATCTCCTTTCTCGCACCCAATCGAGAGATTTCCGATTTCATTCAGTCCGGACCGCAGTTTTCAAAATCCTATCCAGATCTGAAGTTCGAGGGCGAGCTACTTTACAGGGACTCCGAAGGCAACAGTTTCAGAGAGCCGTTCAAGATTGAATTGAAATATCAGATGAGACTTCTTCACGTGTCTGAGGAAGATAATGAAATCCCCAAGAAGATCCCGAAGCCTAACCGAGGCATTCACCCGACCGCCGCAAAAGCGCGGCGGCGGGTGATGCCTGAGCCGTTAGGCCCTTGACGCACTGGACGCGGGAGAAGGAGCATGACGTTGGTTGAGCTCACGGAAGAACAATACAGCCAGACTCTGCGCCTCTTTCGCGCATACCGTCGCGAGGCCAAGAGGTGTGCAGAGTCGAAAGCCTACCTGGCTGGCTGCGTTATGCTCGGCGCCGCACTGGAGACGCTACTCCTGACAACAGCCAACTGCTTCCCGGAGGAGGTTTCTAGCGTTCATCATCTCCCGACGAGTAAGGGCAAGCCTAAGCCTCTGCTCCAGTGGTCGCTCGCCGACCTCCTTCGGGTGGCCAAACAACTGCGCTGGCTGCCATCCGAGCTCTCCTTGGGGGACAACTGGGACCGAAGAAGGGCCAAGGTTGGTGATTACGCTGAGGTACTTCGCATGGTCCGGAACCTAATCCACCCTGGTTACTACGTCGAGCACCACTCGCCCTCCCGGGTAACAAGGAAGTACCTGGAGCACTGGTTCGATGTTCTCCAGGCAGCAGCCACTTTTCTCGGTAGGAAGTGCGAAGACGCGGTTCGAGAGCAACTCTATCGGCAACACCTGGGATCCTCCGCAATCGGCTGGTGAATTATCTGATCATTCCCTGGCTGCCTTGGCCGCAGGGCTCAAACGCCGCGGAAGATTCGTTCATTCCGGGGCGGCGGATGACCAGAACAACCTGGCCGATTTCAGCGCGGTGCTGGAGAAGTTCGTGGCGCGCCGTGAACGGGGAGGCAGTTCGGGCCTTGAACCTTTGTGGGGCACCGCACCCCTAGCACACCAGCTTCTCCCGCCCCAGCTTGAAGCCGTTCAGGTTCCCCAGCACCGTCAGCGCGATCTGCTTCTGGGTGAAGCATTCCGCGGCGATCTGCTCGACCTCTGTCGCGCTCACCTGCTCGATCGATTCGATCAGCTCGTCGAGCGAGAAGAATTTCCCGAAGTACATCTCCTGGCGCGCCAGGTTGGCCATGCGGCTCGAGGTGGACTCCAGGCTTAGCATCAAGCTGCCCTTCAGGTGGTCCTTGGCCCGCCGCAGCTCCTCGTCGGAGATCTTCCCATCCTGGAGCTCGCGGAACTCCTTGAGGATCAACTCCACCACCCGCTCCGCGCTCTCAATCGAGGTCCCGGCGTAGATCGAAAGGCAGCCGGTGTCCCGGTAGGGATTCAGCTCCGAAAATACCGAGTAGGCCAGCCCCTGCTTCTCCCGGATGTTCTGGAACAGCCGCGAGCTCATCCCGCCGCCGAGCAGCGTATTCAGCACGTAAGAGGCGTAGCGCCGCCCGTCGGCCAGCGGATAGCTCGGCACGCCCAGGCACAGATGCACCTGCTCGAGCGCCGGCTTGTCGCGCAGCATGATGATGGCGTGGGTGGACGGCGCGTGGTCATCGTGCGCCGGCTCCCCGGGCTCGAGCTCCGAGAAGGCTCCCTCCACCAGCCGCACCACCCAGTCGTGTTCCACATGGCCGGCGGCCGTCACCAGGATATTGGCCGGCAGATAGACCGATTTGTAGTAGTCGAGCAACAGTTCCCGGTTGAAGCTCTTGATGGTCCGCTTGTTGCCGATGATGGGCTTGCCCAGCGGGTGGTCCTTCCAGAAATTACCTGAAAAAATCTCGTGGACGAGGAAATCGGGGTTGTCCTCGTCCATCTTCAGCTCCTCGAGCACCACCCCCTGCTCCCGCTGGATGTCCTCCTCCCGGAAGACGGGGTGCAGCACCAGGTCCGAAAGCACGTCGAATGCCCTGGGCAGGTGCTCGTCCAGCACCTTGGCGCCGAAGCTGATCTGTTCCTTGGCGGTGAAAGCGTCCAGGTGCCCGCCCACCGAGTCCATGGAGCGTGCGATCTCTTCGGCCGAGCGGCTGGTGGTTCCCTTGAACAGCATGTGCTCGATGAAGTGGGAGATGCCGTTCTGCTCCGGGCGCTCCTGCCGGGAGCCGGTCTTGATCCACACGCCAATCGAGACGGAGCGTACGTGGGGCATCTCTTCGGTGATCACCAAGACCCCGTTGGAGAGCCGAACTTTTTCAATATTGCGAAGCTCATTCTCGATCGCCGGCACGGTTGCTCCAGTTCCAAGGGGAAACGGCCCAAGGCCTCCGCCCGGTGAGGGCAGGCCACACTTTCTAGGTTAACACGTCGGCAAAGCCAGGCCTTGGGTCGAATATAAATCCTTTGTTTACAAAACGTTAAAGAGAACAGCTTCCGCCCGATATAATGGCCGTAGGATGCAATCGCTGCTGGGACTCGACGAGAGCGAGCTGGTTCAGATAGTCACCGGACGGGGGGAGCCGGCCTACCGGGCCAGGCAGATCTACGGCGGCATTTACCAGGGCCGGGCGGAAACGGTGGAGCAGATCCGCGGCCTGCCGGGCAGCTTGCACCGCGGGCTAGGTGAAGAGTTCGAGATAGGCCTGCCGGCCATCGAGCGCGAGTTCCGTTCCGCCGACGCCACCGTTCGCTACTTGCTCCGCCTGGCCGACGGCCAGACCATCGAGACGGTGTGGATGCCCGAGCCGGGCCGCGACACCATCTGCCTCTCGACGCAGGCCGGCTGCCCGGTGGATTGCAAGTTCTGCTTCACGGCCCTGCTCGGGCTGGCCCGCAACCTGACGGCCGGCGAAATCGTCGGCCAGGTGCTGGTGGCGATCCGCGAAAACCGAAGCGCGGAGGAAAGGCGTCTCAACATCGTCATGATGGGGATGGGCGAGCCGCTGCTGAACCTCCCGGCGGTGATCAAGGCCACCCGGCTGCTCACCGACCCGGCAGGCATGGCCCTCTCGCCGCGCCGCATCACCCTTTCCACCTCGGGCATCACCTCCAAGATCGCCGAGCTGGGCTGCGAGCCGGTGCGGCCGAAGCTGGCCGTGTCGCTGAACGCCTCGACGGAGGAGACGCGCGAGCGGCTCATGCCTATTACCAAGAAATATAAGCTGGCCGGGCTGCTCGCCGCCTGCCGCATCTACCCGCTGCGGCCCTGGGAGAAGCTGACCTTCGAGTACGTGCTGCTGGGCGGCGTGAACGACAGCGACGAGGACGCCCGGCGTGTCGCCCGCCTGCTCGCCGACCTCGACTGTAAGGTGAACCTGATCGCCTTCAACCCCGGCCCCGGCATCGATTTCCGCACCCCCGAGCCGGAGCGCGTGCTGGCCTTCCAGCGGATCCTGAAGCGCAGCTTCCCCTGCTTCATCCGCCGGCCCCGCGGCCGGGACATCATGGCCGCCTGCGGGCAGTTGAAGCGGACGAGTTAAATCTCAGACGGACCCCAGATGGTTTTTTGCTTTCATCTGTGTTCATCTGTGGTTCCATAGCTTTTTGCCTCATGCTGCAAGTTTGCGGAAATCTCAGGAGCAACAACGACACGGCTTCGGCATCAGTCATGGTGCTAGGCGATAAGCGGTGCGAGAGCCGGTCTGCGAGAGGCGGTCAGCCTGAATGCCGCCATTTCCTCGCCATATTCAGGTCGCCCACCTTCGGGATCACTTGGCCGAGCTTGAAGAATCGCTCCAACGCACCTGCCATGGCGACAAGATGTCCTCCCCCCTTGGCAGCACTAGTGTTATCGAGGCGACCTTCATACCCCGCATTCTAGCGGATTGCCACAGTAACCTGCGCCGGACTGGAGAACTCTCCCACTTTCAGCACCACCGGTACGGAATTGTCCGGGGTAATCCCCGGCGGGACGCGCGCATTCACTTGAATCACGCCCGCCACCAACCCCGGCGCAGCGCCGGCGTACTCGATCGTCGCCAATTGTCCGCCCATCGTCACCGTCACCGGCAACTTGAGCTTGGGATAGGGTGCAGTGGCGAGAGTCCCGTCTACGCCCGGTGGATCGGTTTGTCCTCCGCCAGTGGCGTAGAGAACCACCACCGACCCGAGTGCCGCAGGATTCGCCGCCGAGTTGAGCGTAGTGTCCTGGTTGAGGATCGCCCCTTGTCCGCGGCCTGAAGAATCCACGGTGAACAGCCCCGGGGAAGCCGCAGCGACCGGAACAGTGATCGCGTTGGAGGTGTTTCCTGAAAACTCCAGGGTCACCTGGGCGGAAGTGGCTCCGTCTAGCGCGTACGGAACTACCGCGGCGACTTGGTCGTAACGCGCAAAAATCAACGGCGCTGCGGTGTCATTGAAACGGACGCGGGCGCTGGCGAGATCGGTGGCGAAGTTGCTGGATCTTACCAATTGCGCCGGACCGACACCTGCGCCAAAGACCGTAACGATTTCTCCTGGGGCAATTGCACCATTGCCGAAGCTGGCCCCGTTGGCAACGGAGTTGGAGACTAATGCCGGGGGCGTGTTAATCAGCGTGAATCTCAAGCTGATCATAGTGGCCATCGGCGTGGCCGTGACAGTAAACGTTCCGGGCGTGGAGTTTGCCGTGCAGGTAGCCTTGGCTACGCCGTCCCGGCCCGTGATGGCGAAGAAATGAGGTTGCAGGCAAGACGCTCCTGTCGCGGGCGCGTCGAAATCCACGCGGACGTTGGGGGCGGGTTGTCCGGTTCCGTCCAACACTGCGACGGTCAACGGCGTCGCAAAGGCCGTAGACAGCGGCGAGGATTGCGGCGTGCCGCCGCGAATCTCGGCTCGCGCGTTGGCTGGCGCTAGCACCGCGCCGTAGCGCACAGCGCGAATACGGCGATTCTCACCGTCCACGAAATACAGGTTGCCTTCGGCGTCGATTCCAACTCCGCCACCTGAAGGATTGGTGAGCGCCGAGGTCGCCAATCCGCCATCACCCGAAAATCCCATTGGACCGTTCCCTGCCAGAAGCTGCGCGGACCCGGAGGGACTGATCCGCACAATGCCGCCACCTAGCGGAAGGTACACGTTGTTCGACGCATCGAAGGTCATGAACGCGGTGCCATCCAACGATCCTTGGAAGACTGTCGAGATGACGCCGCTGCGCTCCACTTTGCGGATACGCTGGCTATCCATGATGAAGATCTCGCCCTGAGAATCAACGCCGACCGACTTCGGCGAGTTCAAGCAAGCTTGGGTCGCCTGTCCTCCGTCGCCGCAAAACGAGCCCTTACCGTAATTCTCCTGCCCGTTGCCCGGACCGCTGCCGGCGACCGTGGTGATGATTCCGGTCTTGGCATCCACGCGGCGGATGCGGTTGTTGTTTGTGTCCGCGATGAAGACGCTGCCGCCGGTGTCCGTTGCAACGTCGTGTGGCTGGCAGAGCGGAGCGTTCACCGCCAGCCCTCCGTCTCCACTGGGATTGCACAGGCTGGCGTCGTCGGAAACAAGACCCGAAAAACGATGCACGATTCCCTGCGCATCGATTCGATGGACGACCCCGTAATCCGAGTAGTAAATGTTTCCTTGGGAGTCGAGATCAAAGCCTAGAAACGCCCCGCCCACATCGGTGGCCGAAGTTCCCTCCGGGCTGCTTAAGTTGATTCCCGTCCCCGCCACCACGGAGAGCCGGCCGTCGAGGCCAACCTTCCTCAGTCGCCATCCGCCAAACAGGATTTCTCCAGTTCCGAGCACGTGGAGATCCGGCATCGCATTCACAAATTGAACCGGCGAGGCCGCCAACGCCGGGCCGTCCTCTCCCAGCACTCCCGGACCCATGCCTGCAAGGGTCTCGATGAATCCCGTTTGCCGGTTCAGGCGCATCAACCTGCCCAGGGTGCCGCTCGAGAAAACGATGTTGCTCTTCGCATCCAAGACGATGGACGTGACGGGTCCGATAACCGCTGCATCCAACGTCGTTCCATCGATACTGGGCGGAGCTGGCATGGTGCCGGTGGCGGTAATGACCCCGCATTTCTCGACCAGTTTAC
>JACQDG010000235.1 GCA_016201185.1 Acidobacteriota bacterium
CGAGGCCCAGTTCAAGGCCGGCGGCGGCGAGCCGGGCTGGGAATTCGAGTTCAGCCTGGAAGCCAGCCTGCCGGGCTTTGAGATTCGGGACCGCTACCGCTCCCTCGCCGATGGACAGCTTTGCTCTGAGCAGTTGGACAAAGAGTCGGTTCACGGCTCCCGCAAGGCGCGCGAGACGGTGACCTGCGACCGGCAGAAACACGTGGCGACGCGGCAGACCCTGGGCGGCGGCAAGAGCGAAGTCTCTGTCCCGGATTGTGTCAAGGACGGGCTGAGCTTCATTTATTTCCTTCGCCGGGAGCTGGCCTCCGGACGGATGCCGCCGGCGCAGACCGTGATTTTCGGGGCGCCCTACGAGGTGACCGCCAGCTATGCCGACTCCCCACAGATCGAGGTGGGGGGCGTGAGGCAGGCGGCCGACCGGATCGTGGTGTCGTTTCGCGGGCCCGCCTCCAGCCAGACTTTCGAGATTTATTTCGGCCGTGACCCTGCCCGCACTCCACTCGAGGTGCGCGCGCCTTTTCCCCTTGGGACCTTCGCGCTGGAACTGGTGCGCTGAGTCCTATGCGCATGGCCTGTTTTACCCCCCTGCCTCCCAGGAAAAGCGGGATCGCTGATTACTCCGCGGCGCTCCTGGCCCGGCTGGCCGAGCGGGTCGAGGTGGAAGCCTTCGTCGAAGACTCGCCGGCAGAAGCGCCCGGCTGGCGCGTCCGACATTGGCGCGAGTACCGGCGGGAGCAGTTTGATGTCACCCTCTACCAGGTCGGTAATAATCCAGATCATTCCTTCCTTTATCCGATCGCGCTGGAGCAACCGGGCGTAGTCGTGCTGCATGAGTTCAATCTGCACCACCTGCTAGCCGATGTGACCATCCGGCGGGGCGACTGGGACGGATATTTGCGCGAGGTAGAGTACAACGGCGGGCCGGAGGCGGTGGCCTACGCCCGGCGCGTGAGGGCTCTGGAGGTCGGCCCTGACTACGAAAAAGTGGCTATGAACCGGCGACTGCTCGAGAAAAGCCGGGCCTTGATCGTGCACAGCCATTTTATGGAGGCGCAAGTGCGCAGCGCCGGCTTTACTGGTCCGGTGGCGGTGATTCCGCACGGCACGTCCATGGCGGAGGAGCCACTTCGGCGGCGAGCGGCGCGGCGGTTCCAACTCGGCGTGGAAGAAACCGCGCCGCTGATCGGAATCTTCGGCTTTCTGAAACCTTACAAACGGATTGCCGAGGCGCTGCGGGCATTTCAGAGGCTGGTCCGCGTGGAGCCGCGGGCGCGGATGATCCTGGTGGGAGAGGAGCACCCGGACTATCCCGTGCGGCGGCTGATCTCGAGCCTGGACCTGGAGCCCCATGTTCGCCTGCCCGGCTATGTGCCCCTCGATGAATTCGAGGAATACCTCGCTGCCGTGGATATATGTTTGAATCTGAGGTATCCGACCGTGGGGGAAAGTTCGGGAAGCCTGCTGCGAGCGCTGGGGATGGGGCGGGCGGTGGTCGTTTCTGATGTGGGTTCGTTTGCCGAGTTGCCGGATGACGTGTGCCTGAAAGCGCCAGTAGGGGAAGGGGAGGTGGACTGCCTCTTCGAGTACTTGAACCTGGTGGTGAGCCGCAAAGAGGTGGCGCGGGAGCTGGGGGAAAGGGCCCGGACTTATGTGGCCAACCACTGCACCTGGGAGCGCGTGGCGGCGCAGTATGCTGAATTCTTGCAGGCCATGGCCGAAGGCAGAGCCCAGGGGGCCGTGTGGCCGGAGCCCGCGCGGCCGGCGGAACCGGCGGCGATTCCAGGCCCGGAGGCTGCTCCGGCCCCTTCCACTCATGCCTGGGCCGAGTACATTCTGGGATACGCCTCCGGCTCGTTCCAAATGCTCGAATACGCGCGCACCCACCTGAGCCGGCTGGTGCGGACGCTCGAGATTACCCCGCGCGGCACGGCGGAAGACCGCATTTTGGAGATGGGCTCGTACTTGCAGATCACGCCGGCCCTGCACTACCTGCTAGGGTACGGAGAAGTGCGCGGCTGCTACATGGGCCCGGCGGGAAAAGTAGAGCATCGCGAGGCACAGTCCACAAGCGGCGAGCGGTTTTCCTGCGAGGTTGATCTTTTCGACGCCGAGCGCGATCCCTTCCCTTATCCCGACGGCTGGTTCGCGACCGTCCTATGCTGCGAGCTGATCGAGCACCTGGCCACTGACCCGATGCACACAATGAGCGAGATCAACCGCATCGTGCGGCCCGGCGGCACGCTGGTCCTGACCACGCCCAACATTTGCAGCCTGCGGGCCATCGCGGCCATCCTGCTCGGCTATCATCCGGGGCTGTTTCCCCACTACATCCGCCCGTCGGCGAATGGAACGATCGATCCGCGGCACGCCAGGGAATATGCGCCCCGGGAGGTCGCCTTGCTGCTCGAGCAGGCGGGTTTTGAGGTGACGCTGCTGGAGACAGGGCCGTTCCTGGCCGAGCCGAGCGCGGCGGGAGAATGGGTCCTGCACCTGATCGAGCGCTACCAACTGGCCAAGGACCTGCGCGGCGAGGGAGTCTACGCGGTGGGGCGGAAAGTGTCGCCCGTGAAATGCCGCTATCCCTCTGAGCTGTACGCCGGAGGCGAAGGATGACCGCCCACTTTCAGGACGTGCGGGTGGCGGCGGGCGGAGCCGAGGGCAAAATTGAAGTGGCTTGCCAGCTCGAAAACACCGGCGGTGAGGTCTGGAGCCGGGCTGCGGGATACGCCTTCAGCTATCAGATCTTTGATCCCGTGACGGACACGCTGGTCGGGGAGGGCGCCCGCGCGGCGCCGGAGCGTGACGTGGCGCCGGGCCAGTCGGCAGAGTTTCATTTATCGGTTTCACTGCCGCCGGAAGCGGGGCGGTACCGGATTTTTGTATCGCCGATCAAAGAGGACCTGGCCTGGTTTTACGAGAAGGGCTCCCCGTTCTTGCTGATTGACTCGACCGTGAAGGACGGGAGGGCGAGCGTTGCGCGGCACCGGGTTGTCACCTTCGGCCGCGTCCGCTGGGAGAGGCTCGTCCGCAGCCTTGGTCGAGCCTTCTGGTATCCTTGGCGCTCCCTGATTCGCCACCGGTCGCTGATCCGCTCGATGGTCGGGCGCGACATCGCCGGGCGCTACCGCGGCTCCTACGGCGGACTATTCTGGACCGTTATCCACCCGTTGCTGATGATGGTGACCTACTACTTCGTTTTTGGCATCGTGCTGCGGACGCGGTTCGGCAACGACGCCCGGCCGTCGAGCTTCGTGCTCTACTTTTTGGCGGGCATGCTGCCGTGGCTGGCGTTCAGCGAGGCGACGGGACGGTCGGCCGGGGTGATTCCGGAGTGCCGGACATTCGTCAAGAAGCTGGTTTTTCCGGTGGAAATTTTGCCGGTGAACGTGGCGGTGGCGGGCCTGGTGAGCGAGGCCTTCGGGGCGATGATCTTTGTGGGCGGGCTGGTGTATTTCGGGCGCCCATTCCCGGCGACGATGCTGTACCTGCCGCTGCTGGTCGTCCCGCAGATTCTGTTCACCCTGGGCCTGTGCTGGTTCCTGGCGGCGCTGGGGGTGTTTGTCCGCGATCTGGGGCAGATCCTCGGCTTTCTGCTTACGATGTGGTTCTTCATCACGCCGATCTGTTACCCGGAGGCCTCGCTGCCGGCCGGGTGGCTGTGGCTGTTCGCACAGAACCCGCTATGCATATTGGTAAGAGGATACCGGGCGATCTTTCTGGAGGCGGCCGCGCCGGACTGGGGCGCGCTGGGGAAGCTGACGGCAGTCAGCGCTACGGTCTTTCTTGCAGGCCACGCCTGGTTTTACAAGCTGCGGCGGTCGTTCGCGGATTTGCTGTAATGCTGACCGTCCAGAACGTGTCCAAAATGTACCGGCTCTACCGGCGGCCTGCGGACCGGATCGTAGAGGCGGTGTCGCTGAACCGGGTGGCGCGGCACACGGATTTCTGGGCGCTCCAGGACATCAACCAGACGGTAGCGCGGGGGGAAACGCTGGGGATTGTCGGGCCCAACGGGAGCGGCAAGAGCACGTTGCTGGGGATCATCTGCGGGGTGCTGGAGCCGACGCGGGGCCGGGTGGTGCGCCAAGGGCGGGTGGCGGCTCTGCTGGAGCTGGGGGCCGGCTTCAATCCCGAGTTTACCGGCCGGGAGAACGTCTACCTGAACGGCGAGATCCTGGGCCTGAGCCGCGCCGAGGTCGAGCGGGCCATGCCGGAGATCGAGCGCTTCGCCGAGATCGGGGAGTTTCTCGACCGGCCGGTGAAGACTTACTCCAGCGGCATGTATGTGCGGCTGGCGTTCTCGACCGCCATCAACGTCTCGCCTGACATTCTGGCGGTGGACGAAGCGCTGGCGGTGGGCGATGCGGTGTTCGCCAACCGCTGCGTGCGCAAGTTCGAGGAGATCAAGCGGCGCGGGGTGACGGTGGTGTTCGTCTCCCACGACCTGAGCCTGGTGAAGCTGATCTCGGACCGCGCCATTTTTCTGTTGAACGGGCGCATCGCGGCGGAGGGCGAGCCGAGCGACGTGATCAACCGCTATAACGGCATGGTGCTGGAACGGCAAAAAGCCTTCGCGGCGACGGAACTGGAGTTGCCTGCCGGCGTCCGTCCCCGTTACCGCCACGGGGACCGGCTCGCGGAAGTGTCGGGAGTGGAACTGCTCGGACGGGACAGTCGCGCGACCCGGGTCGTGGAGAGCGGCGAGGCGGTGACGGTGCGCGTCACGGCCCGGTTTCATGCGGATGAGGCCGATCCGATCCTGGGCATCATGATCCGCACGCGGATCGGGATGGACGTCTACGGCACTAACACGCTGCTGGAGAAGCTGCCGCTGGGCCCTTGCCGCGCAGGCGAAGCGATCGAGGTGGATTTCCAGTTTGAGTGCTGGCTGTCGCCGCAGGAGTATACTCTAACGGTCGCCACGCAGCATCCCGACGGCTCGAGCCACGACTGGCTGGATGAGGCCCTGGCCTTTACCGTGGTGGCCTCGCGGTTCACGGCCGGGGTGGCGAACCTCCGCGCGCGCACAGCGGTACGGCGGGTCGAAAGAGTGACGACTTGAAGGCTCGAGCTGCGATCAAAGTGCAGCCGCGCGCGTCGAGGGACCGCGTGGCAGGCATGGTGGGCGAGGAATGGAAAGTGCTGTTGAGGGCCCCGGCGGTGGAGGGCAAGGCCAACCGGGCGTGCATCGAGTTTTTCTCGCGGGGGCTAAACGTGCCGCGATCGGCGGTCTCGATTGTGGCCGGCGAAAAAAGCCGGCATAAGCGAATCGAGATCGAGGGAGTGGCGCAGGAAGAGCTGGAGCGGTTCTTGCGGGGAGAGGCGGGCTGATGCTGTATGCCGCCGTACTGTTGGTCATCCTGGCCGCGCTGCTGGCGGTGGCGGTGTACAAGGTCCGCACGATCAAGAAGCGGGCGGATTTTCTGGTGGCGGGCCGCTCGCTCGGCTGGCCGGTGCTGGTCTTCACGCTGCTTTCGAGCTGGATCGGGGCGGGGAGCCTGTTTGCGGGCGGGGAAAACGCCTACAAGATCGGCTTTGCGGCGCTGTGGCAGCCGGCAGGAGGCTGGCTCGGCTTGCTGGTGATCGCGCTGATCGCCGGCCGCGCGCGGCGCTTCAGCCAGTTCACCGTGCCCGACCTGCTCGAGACCCGCTACAACGCCGCCGCCAGGGTGTTCGCCAGCATCGCCATCGTGGCTTCCTGCACCATGATCACCAGCTACCAGTTCAAGGCGGGCGGGGACGTGCTCCACCTGATCTTCCCGGAGCTGAGCCGGACCCGGGGGATGTATATCATCGCGGCGTTCGTCATCACGCTAACGGCGCTGGCGGGCATGGCCTCGGTGGCGTACGTGGATCTGGTGATCGGGCTGCTGGTAACGACGACGGCGCTGATCGCCATGCCGGTGGCGATCGGGGGCGCGGGCGGATGGGCTGGAGTGCGCCAGGCGCTTCCGGCGGACCATTTCACGGTGTTCGGGTCGATCACGCCGGCCACGGCATGGGGCTATCTGCTTCCCACATTTCTACTGCTGGTAGGCAACCAGGGGATGTACCAGAAATTCTTTTCGGCCAAAAGCGAGCGGGACGCGCGGCTGGCGGTGTTTGGCTGGATTGCCGGGACGCTGGTGCTGGAGACGGTAATCATTGCCCTGGCGGTGGTGGGCAGCGCCAGGTTCCGGCTGGAGAACGCGCGCGAAATCATTCCCACCACGGCCCGTCTGGGGCTGCCGCAAACGCTGGGGGCGATATTGCTGGGAGGCGTATTCGCCAAGGTCATCTCCACGGGGAATAACTACCTGTTTTCGCCTTCGAGCAACCTGATCCACGACATCTATGCCCGCTTCTTGCGGCCCGGCGCCGGCGAAAGGGAAGTGCTGTTCATCTCACGGGTGACGGTGGTGCTGCTGGGGGCCTTCGCACTGGCGCAGGCGGCGTACCTGGAGTCGATCCTGCGGGCCTCGCTTTACGCCTACACGGTGTACGGCGCGGCGGTGACGCCGGCGGTGATGGCGGTTTTCTTCTGGAAGCGGGCCACCACGGAGGGGGCGATCAGCTCGATCCTGCTGGGGACGATTCTGACCATCGTGTGGAACCTGGTCCCGGGATGGAAGGAGTGGGTGGAGCCGGTGTACCCGGCGCTGATCGCGTCTCTGGCGAGCCTGGTGGTGGTGAGCCTGCTGACCTCGGCCCCCGCGGAAGAAAAACTAAGAGCTTTCGTATGAATGTTGCCGAAATTCAAGCCGAACTGCGCGCGCGGAAACTGGACGGCTGGCTTTTCTTTGACCATCACCAGCGCGACCCGATCGCCTATCGGGTGCTGGGCTTTGTGCCGCGACAGCACGTGACGCGGCGGTGGTATTACCTGCTGCCGGCCGAGGGCGAGCCGGTGAAGCTGGTGCACCGCATTGAGAACTGGATGCTAGACGAGCTGCCGGGCGGGCGACGTGTTTACTCGGGCTGGAAGGAGCAGCGCGAGCGGCTCGGGGAGATGCTGGCCGGCCGGAGGCGGGTGGCTATGCAGTATTCGCCCGACTGCATGATTCCCTATGTCTCGCTGGTAGATGCAGGGACGGTGGAGCTGGTGCGCGGCCTGGGGATCGAGGTCGAGAGCGCGGCCGACCTGGTACAGCACTTCGAGGCTCGCTGGAGCCCGGAGCAACTGGAAATGCACCTGGAAGCGGGCCGCCGGGTGGACGCCGTGCGGCGGGAGGCATTCGAGGAGATCGGCCGGCGGGTGCGCGACGCCGGATCGGTCGAGGAAGTGGAGATCAAGAAATTTATCCTCCGGCGTTTCCGCGAGCAGGGGTTGGTTGCCGGTGACGGGCCCATCGTGGGAGTGAACGCCAACAGCGGCAATCCGCACTACGAGCCGAGCGCCGAGATCACCACGCCGATCCGCGCTGGGAATTTCGTGCTGCTCGACATGTGGGCGAAGCTCGAGAAGCCGCGCGCGGTCTACTACGACATCACCTGGACCGGCTACGTGGGCGGCGAGCCGGCCGCGATTCGCGAGGTGTTCGAAATCGTGCGCGGGGCGCGGGACCGGGCGGTGGAATTCATTCAATCGGCCGTCCGCGAGGGCCGGCCGATTTGCGGCTACCAGGTGGACGACGTGGCGCGCGGCTACATTACCGAGCGCGGCTATGGGGACCGCTTCACCCACCGCACAGGGCACTCGATTGGGGAAGAAGTCCATGGCAACGGGGCCAACATGGATAACCTGGAGACCCACGAC
>JACQDG010000236.1 GCA_016201185.1 Acidobacteriota bacterium
CGCCCAGAAACAGCGCCAGCACCCAACAGCGTTTCGCCGCCGCTCCATTTCCTCGCATGGCTGTCTACCTAGCTTTGGTAGGGATCACCTCGATAGTCTTCTGGCCGCCCCGAATCATCTCGATTTGCGGCGGAGGCGGAGGCGGCGGAACTTTCTGTGGCAGGGGCAATTTCACCGTCACCAGTCGTGGCCGGGGCTTCGCTGCTGGCTGCGGCCGGTCCCAGTTCCCGGAAAACAGTTGCGCCGACGCCGCCCCGCCGCTCGTGGACCGACCGGGGTCGATGTTGTTGCGCAACGCCAGTTGAATCTTGCCCTCGCTTGACGCCAGGGTCAGCACTTCCGCATCGGCCGGCGACACCAGCAACGTCACCACCGGCACGTTCTCCGGCTGCCCCTTGGCGTCGGGCTGGATGTTCTTGCCCGCCGACAGCACCAAGGTATTGGAGAGCACGGTCCGGGTCACTGGCCCGGTCACGCTTTCCTGTCCCCGCGGCACACCTGTCACCAGCACGTCCACCCGCGCGCCCGGCAGCACGAACCCGGCCACGCCGATCACGTCGTTGACCCGCACCGAAACCGCTCGCATGCCCGTTGGGATCATGGGCGAAAGCCCCATGCCGCTGCCGCGCTCCGCCAGCCGCCCCTCCACAATCGGCTCATTCGGCAGGATACTGCCCACCGCCACCCGGTCCACCACGTCTTCGATCCGGGCGTAGGAGCCGGGCGGAATACTGTCCGCCGGCCAGCGAATCATCTTCAGATCCGTCGACTTGATCGTCGCCCCCAGCGACAGCGGGTTGCTGGCCGCCACCACGTTCTTCATGGCCACGCCGGCTTGGAACCTGGCCCCGGCTGAGCTGCTGAACTGATAGAAAACTGCTGAAACCCCCAGCGCCAATACGACTGACAAGCCCAGAACCAGCAAGAATCGTCTGTTCATCAATGCAACTCATCGGCGCGCCGGGAGGCGGAGATTATAGGGGCAGGGCAAAAACGTGAGAAGAAGCGAACTACTGCCGGAAGAAGCTGAGAAGGGCGCCCAAGCAAATGGCTGGGGCGTAAGGAATCGTCTCCTCAGCCAGGTTATTTGCGCCTTCGCCTGGCGCCTGAACGTGCGACCACCGGATGCCCCGCCACGCCAACAGGGCGCAGGCTAAGACGGCCCCGACGATCGCCGTCAGCAGCGCCGCCCAAAGAATCTGGCCGTAGCCCAGGCACCCGCCGAAAGCGGTCATCAACTTGATGTCACCGCCGCCCATGCCCCCGGCGAAATAAAACACCAGGAACACGAGAAACCCCGCCGTGGCCCCGGCCAGCCACATTCCCGGCCCGCGCCACCATCCCCGGAGAGACACCTGTACGGCCAAACCCGCCGCCAGCCCGGCCAGCACCGTCCGATTGGAAATCCGCCGCCGCCACAGATCCTCGACCGTGGCCGCCAGTCCCAACAGGAGGCACACTTCCACCTGCATCCGACTCTCCCTTCCCTGGGCTGAGCCGCTCTCGGGCGCCCCGACCCTCTAACCCCTCGCCGGAAGCGCTTTACCCTCCGGCTTGGATCAGCTTGCTGGCCAGCAGGGAGTAAATGGTGGACATGCTGGCGGAGACATTAGGAATCGTCACCCCGGCCACCACCGCCACAAAGCCCGCCAGCAGCGCATACTCCACCAGATCCTGACCCCGAAGGTCTCTCCAGAGCCGAACCCTCCAGAGGGTTTCCCTAATCTTCTTCATCGTGCTTGCCTCCAGACAACTACTTAGCTGGTGCGTCGACCGGCAGTTCCTTAGCTGCCCGCCGCCGTCAGCGTGCTCTGTAACAATGAAAAAATCGTGCTGATGCTGGTCGAGATACTCGGCAAAAGAGCCCCGGCGGCCACGGCCACAAACCCTGCCAGCAGTGCGTACTCCACCAGGTCCTGCCCCCGGCGGTCCTTCCAAAACTTCAGCCTCCAGAAAGCTTTCCCTATCTGTCGCGTGACCCTCCTCCTTGCGAAGACAAATCCCACCGGGACCGCGATCGGCGCGCTCCGGAGCCTTTATGGCAGCCGGTCGCCGATCGAACCCGCTTTCGCCGCCTGTGAACCATCGCGCATGCGGGCCGGGGCCGATGCTTCCTAACCACCGGTCCGGCTGCCCCGCTCTGGTTCTTCGCCTGGAGATTACGAGCCCGCCGCCGTAAGCACGCTCTGCATCTTTGAAAAGATGGTGCTGATACTGGTCGAGATGCTCGGCAGCAGCGCGCCTGCGGCCACGGCCACGAAGCCGGCCAGCAGGGCATATTCCACCAGGTCCTGGCCGTGGGTGTCTTGGATGCTCAGCACCCTCCGCCCTACTTCCCGGATTCGCTTCAGGGACCGCTTCATTTCGAATTTCTTCATGTTGGACTCCTTTTCTCCTTATGGATTGGCTTGCTTTGCTGAAATAGGCGAACGGCTCCCGACCCTTCGCAGCACGAGAGCCTGCCCGTCGTCGTACTCCAACCGCCAGCCGGGATGGGCCTTGAGCACGGTGGCCAGGGGCCATTCGGCCGGCAGCAGGGCCGCCTCAAACCCGTGATGATTGAAAATCTCTTCCCAGCGATGGCTCGCTACCACCGCGTCCAGATACTGCTGTCCGATTTCGGGGCCATAGAAATCACTCCGACCATCGATGAACACCCGGGTGCGGGGATAAAACCGGTAGATCAGGTAATCGCCCCACTGATCGGAAGTGAATACACGGTGGCCCACCAATTTCATTTCGGCCGCCGCCAGCGCAGCTTGAGGAAATTTTTCGCGGGGAAAATCGGCCCGCCAGCGCTGGCCGCCGGAACAGAGCAGCGCGGCTGACAGCACCACCGCGCCCGCCGCCCAAAGAGGAATCCACGTCCCGCCTCCGCCCTCGATCCGCGGCGCATAGTCGGCCGCGAGCGAAGCGATCGCCCCGCCGATGCCGCCCTGGAGCGAGCCCAGCGCTTTGCTTGCCGCGCCTGCCACGGCCGGCGTCGCCGCGATCACGTACAGCGGCACGTGCCGGGCGGAGTCCAGCGCCGCATAGGCTAGCCCGATGATCAGCAGGGCTGGGAAGTATTCCCGGCGCTTCCACAACCACGGCACGACCAGCAACCCGGCCAGCAGCAACAGCTCAAAGGCCAGCATGCTCTCCCCGCGGAAGCTCGGCGCAGCGAACTCCGGCACCCGGTTGCGGATGAAATCCGACCGCAGATACCGCCAGATGTGCAGGTGCAAACGGTAGGTATATGGATTGACGAAAGTGGACGCCGTGGCGACCAGCAGGAAAAGTCCACGGCGACGGACCTCCTGCCAATCCCTATTGCCTTTCGACCGCCGGGCTTCGATCCCGCTTTCCAGGCAGTAACACAGCAAGACCGCTGGCAGAATGACAAAACCGCCGTGCAGGTTGGCCCACAGAGTGGCCAGCGCCGCGAGCCCCCAGACCCACGGCGTCGGCTGCCGCCGGTCCGCTTCGAGCAGCCACAGCGAAACCAGGAACGCCAGGCTCGTGAACAAGTGCGGGCGCGCCAGCCAGTGCATCGTCGATGCCGCGGCTGCCACGAGCGTCCCCACTACCGCCACGAGCACATTCACCCCTTGCCACAGCAGGAAACGAAACAGCGCCGCCGAAGTGGCTGCTATCGCCATCCCGCCCAGCAGCACGACGCCTGGAAGCCCCGCCAGCCGGTGAGCCAGCGCAAACACGACGTCGCTTCCCCACTCCCAGGCGAACCACTCCGCCCCGAGCCGGGAGAACGAATAGAGGTCCGTGGTTGGAAAGCGGCGTTCAGCCAGAATGTATTCGCCGGTACGGATATGCCAGCCCGTATCCCCATCGGCCAGCAGCGCCTGAGCCCCGTTGCCACCAACCAGGAGCCACAACAATACGGCCACAAACACGACCTCGGTGAGCGACGGCAGCCACCACGCCCGCCCGGCAGGCTTCTCGATGGCCGCTTTTGCTCCCGGCGCGATGCCTTCCGACCGGCTCGGGCCCGCCGCCACCGGCGCCATATCCATCTTTTCCTGCCCCCCCGCCAAGATCTGCTGCTGCTGTGAACGGCGCACTATTGCTCTATCGGCCTCAAACCCACCGTCTTGATAGGTCCATCTGGAACTTGCCTGCCGCACCCCTGCCCTATAGCCCCGGCAAAGACCTGCCGATCAAACCAGGGGAGCGGGCTAGCCGGGAGGTAACTCATCTCATGGTCACGGTGTGCGCTTGCGACTCGCAGCCGATTGCATTGGAAGGCCTTCGCAGCATCCTGGAGGCGAGTGAGGATATCCGGTTCGCGGGAGGCGCCCAGAGTTTGCTGAGCGGCCTGGAATTACTCGAGCGTTATGAGCCCACCATCATGCTGCTGGATCGGTCCTTCGGCGCCAAGCCGGTGGTCGATTGGATCGCTTCTTCCAAGCTCCGCTACCCGCAGACCCGCACGGTCGTTTGGGCCACGGTGATCTCCGATGTGGAGTGTTTCCGCGCCCTGCAAGTCGGCGCGCAAGCTATTTTAAAGAAGACCGCTCCGGTCCCCGCTATCCTGCACTGCCTGCGGGCGGTCGTGGAAGGGAAAATCTGGACTGAAAACCTCTATGCGCCGCGCGATGGGCGGTTCCCTACCCCGCGCGCCCGTCCCCTGACGCCACGCGAGCAGGAAATTATCAACCTGGTCACCCGCGGCCTGAGAAACCGCGAGATCGCCGCCGCGCTGTCCATCGCCACCGGCACGGTCAAGATTCACATGATGCACATTTTTGAAAAGACCGGCATCCGCGACCGTTTCGAGCTCGCCCTCTACGGCCTCAAGCTCGCCAATGCCGCCTCCCTTCCTCCCGAGCAGCCCCTCGCGCCCGCCCTCCCGGAGGACCAGGGGACTTTGGTCCCCTGACTCAACGCTCCGCCCCCCTCGGGCTACAATGGAAGAGATGCCCGAGACTCAGAACAACATTTACGACGTCCTCATCGTGGGCGCCGGCCCCACGGGCCTTGCGTGCGCTATCGAGTTACAGTGGCGGGGCTTGAATGCTGTCCTGATCGAAAAGGGCTGCCTGGTGAACTCACTTTACAATTACCCGCCCCAGATGACCTTCTTCACCACCCCGGAACTGCTCGAAATCGGCAACCTCCCGATGACCAGCATCCGGGAAAAGCCGACGCGCACGGAGGCGCTGAAGTATTACCGCCGCGTCGCCCAGTACTACCGCCTCGACGTGCGGCAATACGAGCGCGTGGAGCGCATCGAAGGCCAGGATGGCGATTTTCAGGTCTCCACCTCCCAGCGCGCCGTCCGCCGCGCTTGTCACCGCGCCCGCAAGATCATTCTGGCCACCGGGTACTACGATCAGGCCAACTTGCTCGGCATCCCCGGCGAAGATCTTCCCAAGGTGATGCACTACTACCACGAGCCGCATCCCTACTACGACGCCGACGTGGCCGTCATCGGCGGCAAGAACTCCGCCGCCATTGCAGCGCTCGAGCTTCTCTGGACGGGTGCCCGCGTCACGCTGATCCACCACGAGCCGCAGTTGAGCGGCCATATCAAGTATTGGATCAAGCCCAACATCGAGAACCGCCTGAAGAGCGGCGAGATCACCGGCTACTTGAATACCACCGTAGAGAAGATTACCGAGGATTGCATCCGCATCCGCACGCCAGAGGGCGAAAAATGGCTGAAGAATGATTTCGTCTTCGCCATGACGGGCTATCACCCGGACCTGGAATTCCTGCGCGCGGCGGGCATCGAGTTCGATGCCGAAACGCGCCGCCCGCGCACCAATCCCGAAACGCTCGAAAGCGACCGCTCGGGCGTCTATCTGGCCGGCGTGCTCGTAGCCGGCATGCACACCAACGAGATTTTCATCGAGAATGGCCGCTTCCACGGCCGCCAGATCGCCGCCGCCGCGGCCGCGCGGCTCGGCCGCGCCGGGGGTTGATACACTGAAAGATCATGCCGTCGAAGATCCAGGAAGTGATCAGCGCCGCCTCGGCTATCGCCAAGGGCATGGGGACCACCTTTCACGAGATGCTCTCGCCCACCATCACCGAGGGCTATCCGGACGAGCCGGTCCGCTTTGAGGCGCGCTACCGCGGACTGCACGTACTCGAGCGGGACGAAAATGGCCTCGAAAAATGCGTGGCCTGTTTCCTGTGCGCGGCGGCCTGCCCCGCCAACTGCATCTACATCGAGGCCGAGGAAAACACCGCCGAGAAGCGCATCAGCGCCGGCGAACGCTACGCCCTGGTTTACAACATCGATTACAACCGCTGCATCTTTTGCGGCTACTGCGTGGAAGCCTGCCCCACCGACGCCATCACCCACGGCCACGGCTTCGAACTGGCGAGTTATGACACCGTCTCGCTCGTTTACCGCAAGGAACGGCTGCTGGCCTCCTGGCCCCCGCCTCCTTCCGGGCCGGCCAAATCAACCGCGGCCCCATGAAAATCGGGATCACCTGCTACCCCACGTACGGCGGCAGCGGCATCGTGGCCACCGAGCTGGGAATGGAGCTCGCCGCCCGAGGCTACGAGGTCCACTTCATCAGCTACGCTAACCCCATCCGGCTGAACACGGAGAGTCCGCTTATTCATTACCACGAGGTAGAGGTCAGCACTTATCCTCTGTTTCAATATCCGCCTTACTGCCTGGCCCTGGCTTCGCGGATGGCCGAGGTGGCCGAGACGGCCTGCCTGGACCTGCTGCACGTGCACTACGCCATTCCCCACGCCATCAGCGCCTTGCTCGCCAAGCAGATCCTGGCTACTCAGGGAACACGCTGCCGCCGCGTGCCCTTCGTCACCACGCTCCACGGCACCGACATCACCCTGGTCGGCGCCGATCGCTCCTATCTCCCCATCACCCGCTTCTCCATTGACCAGAGCGACGGCGTCACCGCCGTCAGCGAGTACCTCCGCGAGCGCACGGTGAGCGTCTTCAAAGTGCAGCGCGAAATCCGCGTGATCAAGAATTTCGTCAACTGCGACCGCTACCAGCACAACGCGGATCCCGAAGCCCGCGCCCTCCACGCGCGCCCCGAGGAGAAGCTTCTGGTCCACCTCTCCAACTTCCGGCCCGTCAAGCGCGTCCTCAACGTTGTTCGGATTTTCGCCAAGGTGCGGCGTGAATTGCCAGCGAAGTTATTAATGATAGGGGACGGTCCCGACCGAGGACCGGCCGAGCACCTGGCTATCGAGCTGGGCGTGGCCAACGACGTGATCTTCCTCGGCAAGCAGAGCCGCATCCCCGAGCTGCTGGCCATCGCCGACCTGATGCTGCTCCCCAGCGAGCTCGAGGCTTTCGGCCTGGCGGCGCTGGAGGCCATGGCTTGCGGCGTGCCCACCGTCGCCACCTCCGCCGGCGGCATTCCCGAGCTGATCACTGACGGCGTCGACGGCCTGCTCGCACCGGTGGGTGACGTAGACGCCATGGCCGCCCACGCCCTCTCCCTGCTCACCGATGCCAGCCGCTACTCGAAGTTCTCAGCCGCCTCCCGCCGCACCGCTGAGACCCGCTTCTGCACCACGCTCATCATCCCGCAGTACGAGGAATACTATCGGCAGGTGTTAGACCAGGCCTAGCGGCCCGTCCCGCCGATTCATTTGCAACGCGCCGGCACCGAGCCGCGACCGTGAGGGAGCGGTATCCGATCTCCCGCTTTGTGCCTATAGTACTAAGGCACTTAGTATTTCCTTCGCCCTCCGCCGAAACTCGCCCTCCCCGATCCCCTCCAGGTTGATCTCCACGTTCGCCCGCGCACCCTTCAGCGCCGCCTCCGCCAGCGCCTCGGCCGTCAGCAGATCGGACTTCATCGCCGCCGGCGCCATCGCCTGCAATTCTCTCAGCGCCGCTTTCATGGCACCGACCGCCTCCGCCACCTCTAGCGGAACCGCCGCCGCTCCCTGCAAAGCCGTCTCCACCGGCCCCTCTCTCTGCTCCTTCGGCAAGCGATAGGCGGCCCGCACCGCCTCGTAGCTCTCCGCGTCGCGCCACACCGCCTGCTCCAAAAACTCCCTCGACTTTCTTAAATCCGCCGTCAGTTTCTCGAGCTTCTCCGCTTGGGCCGCCATATCCTTCTTCTTCGCCGCCAGCCCCGCCACCATCAACCCCAGCGACGCCGCCAGCGCCGCCGCTGCCGCCGCCGCGCTGCCCCCGCCCGGAACCGCCGTGGGCGCTGCTACCAGGTTCAGGAACTCAGTCAGACCTGCTGCGCCCGGCCTTCCCTGCCCCGCGCTCCCCGCCGCCGGCGCTTCCGCCACCCGGTTCTCGATCACCAGCCCGGAATGAAAATTCTCGGCCTTCAGAAACCACGCCCCCGCCATCTCCCAAGCTTTCCTAGGTATCAGGCCGATAATCTCGCTCGATTCGATCGACGTCCCCTCGGCCGCCGCCTCCCGGCCCACGGCGTCGAAAACCAGGTGCACGGGTGTCTGCTCGAAGTCCGTCAGATTCAGCGACACCTGCGCGCGCCCCTTCACCTCCACGCCCATGGCCTTCACAAACGGCATGCCGCCCGAGGAAGCGCGGATCTTCCGCGCAATCCGCTTGGCGATTTCCACATCTCCCGTCGCCAGATAAATGTTGTAAGCGATCAGAAACTTCCGCGCCCCCACCACTGTGGCACCGGCCGTGGGGTGCAGTTCCGGCCCGCCTACGTCCGGCCGTCGCGCGGGGTTGGTCTTCACTTCTTCCCGCAATCCCTCGAACTGCCCCTTGCGGATCTTCTCCAGGTTCACCCGCTCCGGATCCCGCGCCGCCGCCTCGTAGTAGTAGACGGGAATCCTGCACCGCCGCCAGATCTCCTCGCCCGTCCGGCGCGCGATCTCGATGCACTCCGTCATCTCCACGCCTTCCAGCGGGACAAACGGCATCTCCCGGTCCAGCACCACCACGCCCTTCACCATCTGGATCGCTCGGACGATCTCCTCCACCACAGCGAAATCCCGCCCCTCAGAGAAATTCGGCACGCACTCCACCAGGCGTCTCAAGTCTCCTCCTCGACCTTGGCGCCAATCTCCGGCCAGATCACTTTCCCGCGCCGCATCGTCAGTCGGCACAGGTTCATCCCGAAATAGTACGCGATTTCCCGGTAGTCCCCGGCGTCGAATATCGCCAGGTCCGCAAACTTGCCGGGTTCGAGCGAGCCGGTCTGGTTGGCGCGCCGTAAAGCCGCCGCGCCGTTGATGGTTGCGGCGGTGATTCCCTCGGCGGGCGTCATCTTCATTTGCGTCGATGCCAGCGACAGGATCATCTGCATGTTCAGGGTCGGGCTGGTGCCGGGATTGAAATCCGTGGCGAGCGCCACGGCCGCGCCGCGCTCAATCAATTGGCGCGCCGGCGCGAAGCGGCCTGACCCCAGGTGATAGACCGAGCCGGGCAGCAGCGTGGCGATGGTGCCCGAAGCCGCCAGCCCGTCAAGGTCCTCCTCCGCCGCCTGCTCCAAGTGATCCGCGCTCACCGCGCCTAGTTCCACCGCCAGCCGCGTCGCGCCCAGGCGGCTCAACTGGTCAGCATGCACTTTTAGTCCCAGGCCCAGCGCGCGGGCCACCTCGAGGATCCGCCGGCTTTGCGCCAGCGTGAAGGCTCCCGTGTCGCAAAACACGTCGCAAAATTCCGCCAGCCTCTGCCGCCGGATCTCCGGCAGCATCTGGTCGGTCACCAACGTGACGTACTCCTCCGGCAGATCGGCATATTCCGGTGGCGGCAAGTGGGCGCCGAGAAAAGTCCGCACCACCTCCAGCGGCCGCCCGTTCAGCCTCTTCATCACCCGCAGAGTCTTGCGCTCCGAGGCCGGCGAAAGCCCATATCCCGACTTGCCCTCGACCGTGGTCGTGCCGCAAGCAGCGAACATCTTCAGCCATCGCAGCCCCCGGCTTTCCAGCCCCCGTGGCGAGGTCTGGCGCAGCGCCTGGACCGTCGCGTGAATCCCTCCGCCCTTGCGTCCCGTTTCAAGGTAACTGTCGCCTGCGATCCGCCGTTCAAAGTCATCTAGCCGGGGCGCCGGAAAGACGAAGTGGGTGTGGCTGTCGACAAAACCCGGCATCACCACCTTGCCGGTGGCGTCGATCTCCTCGGCCAGCCGTGCCTCTTTCAGGTTTTCCATGCGACGGCTGGCGCCGACCGAGTGGATCTTGTCGTCGGCCACCAGCACCGCGCCGTCTTGGATGAGTCCGAGTTCGGAAAGTTGGCGCCCGCGCCGCGGCGCCGGCCCGCGCAGGGTGAGCAACTGCCGCGCCCCGCGGATCAGCAAGTACTTGGGCATAGAAGGAGGCGGTCAGCCCCGCGCATCCATCGGGGCCCGCAGCCTCACCCGCCTCGCAAATTCCCGGGCTTCCTCGTATCCGGCGTCGGCGTGCCGGAGCACACCCAGCCCGGGGTCGCAGGTCAGAACCCGCTCCACGCGCTCTCCGCCGGCCCGAGTGCCGTCCGCCACCGTCACCTGGCCGGCATGTAGAGAATAACCAATACCTACGCCGCCGCCGTTGTGGACCGATACCCAGCTCGCCCCCGCCGCCGTGTTCAGTAAAGCATTGAGAATCGGCCAGTCGGCGATGGCGTCGCTCCCGTCCTTCATGCTCTCGGTTTCCCGGTACGGCGAGGCCACCGAGCCGCAATCCAGGTGATCCCGCCCGATGACGATCGGCGCCCGTAGCTCGCCCTTCGCCACCAGCTCGTTCAGCGCCACCCCGAACCGCGCCCGCTCGCCGTACCCCAACCAGCAGATGCGCGCCGGCA
>JACQDG010000232.1 GCA_016201185.1 Acidobacteriota bacterium
GTTGTCCTTGAACACTAACCCCAACTGTTCGCCGCGGTGGCAAAGCCGGACCCGGTTCTGCTCGCTCAGCACCAGCGCCGCTTCCACCGCGCTGTTGCCGCCGCCGATTACCACGATGTCTTGGTTCTTATAGTGCTTCGGGCTGTAGAGGCGGTGATAGACCTGCTCGCGGTCCTCGCCCGGCACGCCCAGCTTGCGCGGGTTGCCCCGCTGGCCCGTGGCCAGGATCACGCGCCGCGCCCGGTAGCTCCCCTTGTCGGTTTTCGCCACAAAACTGCCGTCTTTTTGCCGCTCCAGCCTCTTCAATGGCTCTTCCGCGTGAACCCCGAGGTTGTTTTCCTGAATGATCTGGCGCCAGCGGTAAACCAGGTCCTCCTTGCGAGCCCCGTCCAGCCACAGCTTGCCCTTGGGCGGCGAATCGTCCGGCTCGGCGTACACCCACTTGTTTTCCGGGAAATTCTCGATGGTGTTGGCGATCTTTTCCTTCTCGAGCACGATGCAGCTCAGGCCCCGGTCCTTGGCCGCCAGCGCGGCGTTTAATCCCGAAGCGCCCGCGCCAACCACCAGCACGTCGAGCATGCTAGGATCGCCGCCCCGCGCCCCGGGCAGAGCCGCGATGTGCTCGATCACCTCGAAGCCCTGGGCCATGGCCAGCTTGATCACTGGCGCCCCCGCCAGGTCGCCGATGATGTAGAGCCCCGGAATATTCGATTGGCGGTTCGATTTCAGCGCGGGGCGGCGCTGGATCATGTTGGGACTGGAAAGGATGTCGTCTAGAAGGCGCTTTAACATAGAGGGCGCTTCCTCCTAGTTGAGTGGAGACCGGAGCCGGGAAACTTCCGAGTTGACTGCCGGGCGCAGAGGGGCGCCGCATTCGAGACATTCCTGGGCTGATGGATGGTTGCTCGCCCCGCACATGGGGCAGGGCCGGGGAGCAAAAGTCACCGGTATCTTGGCCAGGCCGGCCGGCGCCTCGGCCGCCAAGCGGTTCCTTGGTCCCGGTGGACGCGCCAGCAGAACCAAGTAACCTGGGGCGTTCAACAAGAGGCCGACAAAGAACCACAGGTAAGGAGAGTGCCCCTGGTCGAGCGCGCGGTGCGCACACACGGCGGCGAAACACAAGCCTAAAATGACGTACAACCCCAGCAGTAGCCAGGCGTCGCTCACGGTTCCGGGCGGTGCCGTTTCCCCGCCGAACAGCCCGCCGCGCGGCTTGAGCGAAGCAAGATACCGTGTGGGGTCGGCGCGCAGCACGTCGTCGCAATTCGCCCGGTGCACCGGGACCCGCTGGCCTTCCACCAGATACACCTTGTCCGCTGCGGTGATGGGCTTCCGGCAGGCCAGGCAAACCTCACCTTCCTTGCCGCGAACCTCGTCTTTCAGCGCGGGCGTCCACTGCTGCTCCGGCGGCGTCTGAGACCAGGCCGCCATGGCGAATACCGCCAAAGATAGGATTCGTAAGGCTTTCATGAAATGTCTCTCCTCATTGGATAAGACCGCGTGCAGAAGGTTACATTCATCCCCCAGCACCCCTCCTTGCCATCCCCGCCAGCCTAAGGTGGGAAACACGCTTCTCTCCTAATAACATACACGCGCCAGTCGAGGAAGATAAATGGGGAACTGTTACAAGATCTGTGGACGCCTGTGCTATGAAGGATTCGCGACGCGGTGTCCTTCAACGCGAGGAATTCCGCAGTTCTACCACCGCGTTTTCCCGAACCTCATCGCCGGGGTGGAGGACGACCTGATCGCCGGGCGACAGGCCCGCGTTGATTTCCAGCTCCGCGCCCAGGTCGCGGGCGATCTGGATCCCGCGAAAGTGAACACGGCCGTCAGCGCCCACCACGGCCACCTGCGGCCCGCTGCGGGCGAGCACCATGGCGTCGCCGCGGATCAGCAGCGCCGGCTTGTCGCGCTCGACCACGAACTTCACCTGCGCGTACATGCCCGGCAGCAGAATGCCATCCGGATTCGGAACAATCAGCACCACCAGCTCCGTGCGCGAGCCGGTATCGAGAGAATGGCTCGTCCCTCTTACAGAGGCTGGAAAAACCCGGCCCGGGAACTCCTGCACCCGCAACTCGGCCGTCTGGCCGGAATGGATGGAGGGCACGGCGCTCTGCGGCACGTTGACGAAAATGCGCAGAATGTGAATCTGCGCGACGCGGAACATCTCCTTGCCGGCCGCCGTGCTGCCGGCATTGATCAGGGTGCCCACGTCCGGGACACGATAGGTCACGACGCCGTCAAAAGGCGCCGTGATCTTGGAAAAAGACTTCAGTTCTTCCAAGCGGCGGAGGTTGGCCTCGTTGGCGCTCACCTGGTTCTGGGCGGCATTCAGACTGGCCTCGGCCGCCGCCACTTCCGCCTGGCGCACTTCCTCACTGGCCTGCTTCTCATCGGCATCCTGGAGGGAAACCACGCCGGAGGCCGCCAGTTGCTTCCAGCGCTCGTAAGTGACCTGGGCGAGCTTGAGGTTGGCGCGGGATTCGAGCAGGCTGGCCTGCCACTGCTTCACGGCCGCCTGCGACTGGGAAAGCATGGCCCGGGCCTGGCGGATCTGCTCATCGAGCTCCGGCGTTTCCAATTCCGCCATCAGGTCGCCCTGCTTGACCCGATGACCGAGGTCCACCAGACGCCGGCGCATGAAGACGTCAGCGCGGGCATAGATGGGCGTCTCGACCAGCGCGACCAGGTCCCCGGGCAGCTCCACTTCGCTTCGCGCCGGCCCCAGGCGGACCGCCGCCACGTTCACCGCCGGGCGCCGTTCTTCGGTGGCCTGCGAGGCCGCGAGCAGCGCTTTCTGCCGCGAAAGCCTCGGGAGCAAGCCGAGCACGATCGCCATGACCAGCACCAGGCCGAGGATGACGAAGAGCGCTACCAGGGCGCGCCGCCCGGCATGGGGGCCCGCAGGCGCCGGCTGCGGCCTGGTTTCCGAAACGATGGGTTCCTTGGTCGTCACCTCAAGTCCTCATTGATATACGCGGCGAGGGTACTTTCATCATAGATCTTGGGCGGCTTCTTCCGCAGCACGCTGTAGACGACGGGGACGAAAAACAGCGTGGCGACGGTAGCCAGCAGCAGGCCGCCAATGACGGCGCGGCCCAGTGGCGCGTTCTGCTCGCCGCCTTCCCCGATGCCCAGCGCCATGGGCAGCATGCCGACGATCATCGCCAGCGCCGTCATCACGACCGGCCGCAGGCGCGTGTAGCCTGCTTCGAGAGCCGCATGCAAGGCATCGACGCCCTCCCGGCGCAGGTCATTCGCGAAGTTCACCAGCAAAATGCTGTTGGCCGTGGCCACCCCGATGCTCATGATGGCCCCCATCAGCGACGGCACGCTGACCGTCGTCTGGGTGAGAAAGAGCATCAGCAGGATGCCCGACAGCGACCCTGGCAGCGCCATCAAGATGATAAACGGATCGAGCCACGATTGGAAGTTCACCACCATCACGAAATAAACGAGAAGAATGGCGAAAACCAGCCCGATGCCCAGGCCGATGAACGAGGAGCGCATGGTCTCGACCTGGCCGCGCGTTTCGATGAAGCTGCCGCGCGGCAGTTGGGGCCGCAGCTCGGCCAGCACACGGTCCACCGCGCCGGCCACGCTGCCCAGGTCGCGGTCCTGAACGTTGGCGTAAACGTCGAAAAGCGGCTGCACGTTGTAATGATTGACCACCGCCGACGTCGTGCCGCGCTCCAGCTTTCCCAGGTTGGTCAACAGTTGCGTCGCCTGGCCCGCGCCGGCGTGAATGGGCGTGTTCAACAGCGCCGCAGTGGAATCTACGTTGTACTGCGGGGTCTGCACGGTGACCGGGTAGTCCACGGAATTCGCCGGGTTAATCCAATAATTGGGCGAGAACTGGAAGCTCGAGGCCAGGGAAATCAGCAGGCTGTTGGCCACGTCCCGCTGGGTCAGTCCGACCTGGTCCGCCCGGGTGCGGTCCACGTTGAACCGCATCTCCGGCACGTCGACCACCTGGTGTACGTGCACATCCACCGCGCCCGGAATCCGCGCCAGCCGCTGCTCCACCCGCTTGGCGAACTGATAGTTGGCCGCATGGTTCTGCAACGGCCCCACCACCTGCACATCGATCGGCGCCGGCAGCCCGAAATTCAGGATCTGGCCCACGATGTCAGCGGGCTGGAAGAAGAAGGTGAGCTGGGGGAACTGCTCGTTCAGCCGCCGGCGCAGCTCGCGGATGTAATTCTGGGTCGGGCCGTGCTCCCCCGGCTTCAGCGACACCAGGATCTCGCCGTCGAATTGCCCGATGATGCCGCTGTCGCTGAAAGCGATGTTAAAGCCGCCGAACGGCAAGCCCATGTTGTCCAGGATGTCGGAAAGCTCGTGGCGCGGGATGACGCTCCGGATCGTGTCCTCCACCTGGGCAAAGTAGCGCTCCGTCTCCTCGATACGCGTGCCGCCCGGCGCCCGGACGTGCAATCGGATCTGGCCGGCGTCCACCTGCGGGAAGAAGTCCGTGCCGATGAACGGGTAGAGCGAGACACAGGCGGCCGCAATCAGCAGGAAAACCATCACCACCAGCTTGCGATGGTGGAGCGAAGCCTCGAGCATGTGCCGGTATCCGTCGCGCAGCCGGAGAAAACGCTCGTGGAAGACGTGGTGGATTCGCCAGAAAAAGCCTCCGTTCACGACATTCGCTTCTCCCTCCGGACCGCGGTAGCGGGCCACCTCCCCAGCGACCAGGTACTTCACCATGGTAGGCACCAGCGTTCGCGAAAGGAAATAGGAGGCCAGCATGGCCAGCACCACCGCCAGCGCCAAAGGCGTAAACAAATACCGCGCCGCGCCTGTCAGGAAGATGACCGGCACGAACACGATGCAGATGCAGATCGTCGAGACGAAGGCCGGCACCGCAATCTGCTGCGCGCCGTCGAGGATGGCCAGGACAATCGGCTTGCCCAGGCCCAGGTTGCGATGAATGTTCTCGATCTCCACCGTGGCATCGTCCACCAGAATGCCGACCGCCAGAGCCATCCCGCCTAGCGTCATCACGTTGACGGTCTCGTTCAGCAGATTCAGAATGGCGAGCGAGGCGAGGATCGATAGCGGGATGGAGATGCAGACAATCAGCGTGCTGCGCCAGCTTCCGAGGAACAGCAGAATCATCAAGGCCGTGAGCAGGGCCGCAGTGATGGCCTCCTTGGCCACTCCGGAAACGGCCGCGCTCACAAAAATGGACTGGTCGAAAAGCAGGTCCAGTTTCAGCTCGGGAGGGAGCGTGGTGCGGATGCGGGGCAGCAGCGCCTTTACGCGCTTCACGATATCCAGCGTGGAGGCGCCGCCGTTCTTCAGGATCGTCAGCACCGAGCCGCGGTGGCCGTCGTGGCGGACGATGTTGGTCTGCACAGCGTAGCCGTCGCGGACGTGCGCCACGTCTTGCAGGTAAACCACGGCGCCGTTGGCTTGCCGCAGCGGCAGGCGATTGAAGGCCTCCACTATGTCCGGGCTGCTGTTCAGCCGCACGTTGAACTCCCGCTCGCCGATCTTGGCGCTGCCGGCCGGCAGGATCAGGTTTTGGGCGTTAATCACTGACACAATGTCGTTCGCCGACAGGCCCTGGGCGTAAAGGGCCTGGGGATCGATGTCCACCATGATCTGGCGGGGCCGTCCGCCGTAAGGGAGCGGCAGGCTCACCCCTTGTACGGTCGCCAGTTGCGTGCGGATGAAATTGAACCCGTAGTCGTAGAGCGCCTGTTCGCTCATGGTCTCGCTGGAGATACTCAATTGCAGGATGGGCACGGCCGAGGCGTTGTACCGCAGGATAGCCGGCGGAAACATGCCCGGTGGCAAAGCGCGCAGCACGGACTGCGAGGCGGCCGTCAGTTGCGCCACGGAGGCCTCGATCTTCGCGTTGGGGTGGAAGAAGAGTTTGATAATGCCCAACCCGGGCAGCGACTGGGATTCCATGTGCTCGATGTCGTTTACCGACGTGGTGAAAGCCCGCTCCGAGCGGATGGTGACCACCTCGGCCATTTCTTCCGGCGAGATACCGCTGTAGGACCAGATGACGCTGGCCACCGGAATGTTGATTTCGGGAAAAACGTCAGTGGGCATGCGCAGCACCGCCAGCACGCCCAAGACGGCGATAACCAGCGCCACGACCACGAAGGTGTAAGGGCGCCGCAGCGCCAGCCGAACTATCCACATAGCAGGCTCACGCCCCTTTACGCGCCCGAGAGTGGCGCGCGACTGAAGCGGATGCTTGGAAGCGCTCCTCCGGGAAACGCTTCCCCCAATTACATCCCATTTGGTGATAAGTGTCCAATACGCCGTGGTGATAGACTAATAACACAGGCTTATCAATCCAATGGAGCTGCGGCAGTTACGCTATTTTGTCGTGCTGGCCGAGGAACTGCATTTCCGGCGCGCCGCCGAGCGCCTGCACATCGCCCAGCCGGCGTTAAGCCAGCAGATCCGGCGGCTGGAAGAGGAGCTGGGAGTTCCGCTGCTGGAGCGCGCTTTAGCCGAACAGCTTCTCAGCTTCCGGCCAGTTCGCCACGTTCCACCAGGCGGTGATGTATTCGGGGCGCCGGTTCTGGTATTTCAGGTAGTACGCGTGCTCCCAAACGTCCAGGCCGATGATGGGGCTCTTGCCTTCCATCAGGGGTGAGTCCTGGTTGGCCGTGGAATATACTTCTAACTTTCCAGCGGCATTTTTCACCAGCCACGCCCAGCCGGAGCCGAAGCGGGTGGTGGCGGCATTGGTGAACAGCTCCTTGAACTTGTCGAACCCCCCGAAGGCGCTCGTGATCGCTTCGCCTAGCTTCCCGCCAGGCTGGCCGCCGCCTTTGGGCGCCATCCACCGCCAAA
>JACQDG010000228.1 GCA_016201185.1 Acidobacteriota bacterium
CCAGCGCCCGGCGCGTGAGGACCGCGCAAAGATGTTTACGGTATTCGGCGGTTCCCCGCATATCCGTGATCGGTTTCGCCGCCGCCTTCGCTATTTCGCCCGCGACCCTGATGCTTTCCGCACTTGCCGGCTTGCCGGCCAGCCATTCGCCCGCCTCGCGCACATAGAGCGGCGTCGGCGCGACCGCGGATAGAGCGATGCGTGCAGAGCGGAAGGCGCCATCGTCCAAGACCACGGCCACGCCGGCGCCGGCCACGGCAATGTCCATTTCATTTCTCGGGATGAACCGCAGGTAGCGCGCACCGGAATGAGGCTCGGCCGGCGGCAGATCGAGCGAAACAAGCAGTTCGCCCGGCTGAAGCACATGGCGGCCCGGCCCGGTACAGAAATTCTCGACTGCGATTTCGCGGGTGCTGTCTGGACCTGCGATCCGGCAAGTGGCCCGGAGGGCGATCAGGAGGGGCACGAAGTCGGCGCTGGGGGCGGCGTTACACAGGTTACCGCCCACGGAGGCCCTTCCTTGAATCTGGACACCCCCAATCAGCGCTGCCACTTCGGCGAGCGCCGGGTAGGCCCGGCTGACTGCGCGATCCCGGTAGATCCGGTAGCAGGGAACCGCGGCGCCCAGCGTGAGGCCTCGTCCCGGATCATAAATGATATCGTTTAGCTCGTGTAAGCGTTTAACGTCGATCACGAGGTCCGTGGCCTTCCTCCCGGAACGCAGTTGCACGAGCAGATCCGTGCCCCCGGCCAACAGCAGCGCCCGAGGATGGGTGGCGAGCAGGCGGGCGGCCTCCCCTACCGACTGAGGGGCAGCATAATCAAACGTCTTCACTCGGAAAGCCTCCTTGGATTGCTGGATGGAGCCGCAATCTTATAGCGTACAACGAAAAGTGGATCCTGGTGACCACAGGACGGGAAAGACATTCGTAAGGATCGCGGGAGCCGCTACGGCCGTCAATACGGCGAACCGGTCGTCGTTCCGTGGGGGATGTGGTGTATGATTCGCGGTAACGGAGGGAAGTCATGAGCAACCCCAAAACGATACCTGAAACGCCGCCTAAGCCCGTGCCTCACAACGGCTGGGTGCAGAAGTGCGACCTGGATGATTACCTGGACCGCCATTTTCCGGTGCCCGCCCGGTTGACCGGTTTCGACATCGCAAGGGTGCTGGCTGCCGGCATGCTTTTCCTGGCCTTTGGTCGGTGGCCTTATGGCTATTACACCATCTTGCGATGGGCGGTCTGCACAGTCGCCGTCTTCAGCGCTTTCCAGGCGTTTGCGGTGGCCCGGAAAGCCTGGACCTGGATTTTCGGGACTATGGCCGTCGTGTTCAATCCCTTAGCGCCCATTTATCTAGCGCGGAGAATCTGGACCCCTTTGGATATTGCCGCAGCGGTCGTTTTAGTGCTTTCGATTCCGAGCTTGCGGACTCCAGGGGCTTCACGGCGATGATAGTCGAGTGTTCAGCCTGCGGAACCAAGAATCGCGTGCCCGATGAGCCGAGCGCGGCGGGCAGGTACAAGTGTGGCTCCTGCAAGGGAACGCTTGAACTGTCCATGAATGTCGCGAACGAGCTAGAGGCCATGGGTGCGACAGATGAAGAACTGGAAGGCTTGGAAGATTCCGGGGGTGAATCCTACCTGTATAAACCCGCAGCGGTGCAAGAAACCGCACCCCCGAAAGAAGCGCCATTCTCGGTAAAGAGGCTGCTTGGCGCGGCGCTGTTCGGTTGCCTGATTACTTCCTACGGAGCGAAAGCATGTGAATTCACGGTTCCCACGATCATCTCAATTATCGAAAACATCGACAAAGAAGCCGCTACCGACCAATATCAATCGTCGGCGTGGTTCGCCTGCGCCGCCCTTGGATTCGGCGCTCTGCTCGGTTCCGGAGTGGCAGCCTTCTTGGCTAGGCGCTACGTCATGGTGGCAGGGCTTCTGGCCAACCTGCCCTTCGTTCTGCTGTTCCTGAAGAAGCTTGGGGTGGCGATTGCTGAACGAGATGACAGCTTATATGGAAGCTTGTCGTTCCAGCTTTATTCATTTCTCCAGGTATCGGTTGCACTGCTGGCGAGCGGGGTAGGCGCGATGATCGGCCAAAAGCTGTACTCGCGCCAGTGGGACCCTGACCTGAGCAGCGACAAGGTAACAATCTTCGGCGTCAGGTGGGGTCACTATTTTTGGATTCTCCCGGTCGTGGTGTACCCGTACTTATCCTCTCTCATCATGGCGGTCTACGCAGGCGTGTTGACACTGCTTGCGGATTACTACGTAGCGTTTCACCCATCGCTATGGTTCTCTCTGAGTTGGATGGCCAACGCGATGCTGAACCCGCTGGCCGTCTACTTCGCTTTTTGGCTGGTGTTTCGAGGGTTCGGAGGGTTTCTGGCCATGATGAGGTATGGTCAATCTGCGGTGCGGGGCGTAGGAAAATTTGGACGTGTTCTGCTGTACGGAATAGTCTTGCCGTCGCTTTCGTTTGGTGTCGCTGCTGTGAGTGCAAGCATAACCCACTCGCTGCCCAAACCGACCCCCGGTGACTGGAAGATTGGCTTAGGTCTTACTGCTGCTCTCATCACCATCTCGTTGGCCGTACAAGCCTGGTCGTGGATCAGGGAGCGGATGCGCGTGCGCCCGTAGCGTTGTGCAGGCCCGGTATCAAGTGACGCTTTCAATCTTGACGGATTTTGGGATTAGAGCTTGATCTTACCTTCGTTTCAGGCGGGCGAGGACCTTGGGTCGGGATGACCGTGATCGGGATGACCGTGATATGTACGCGGGTCGGAAAAGATTGAGCCGACTGGCGGCCATTCCCATCCGGCCATCCGCTCCCAGCTTGAGTCTGCGAATTCGAGAGACCAGTACCGCCGAGACCACCCCTTCTCGTGCTCGAAGTCTTCCCCACCGAGAGCAGATGGCGGCAGGTTCTGCAGGACTGCCTCAAGTTTTTCGTAACCATGCACACGCCATACGCGTGGCACTATGGGAATCCGCTCAAGTAAGAAGTCTGCCAACATTGCCGGGAGCTTTCCTTTGGCCTCGACGTACTCGGTCACGTGGTGACGCATGAATCCGGCGGTCGGGTCGTCCGCGAGACTCGTCAGCTTGTTGTATTTGGCCCGGCACCATTCTCGGTCTCCGGCGGAAATGGGAAACTGATACCAGCGAGCACCGAGTTTCGTCATTGCGCCGTCGGACTTGAGATCCAGCCCCTCCGCTCCAATCACGGCAAAAGCGTGTTGGCGGCGCGGCCTTTCGGCCCAGGGGTGCTCTCCTAAGTTGACGATAACGGCATGGCAGAAAGCACGAATGGGCAGGACGCAGATCCGACCCACGGGGGCCTCACCGCTTCCGGCGAATACGCCGGCAACGCCTATATGACCCGTAAAGTCGATGTTCCACGTCGGCAGTCCATAGTGGTGAACCAGTCCTAAAGCACCATGGTCAGTCAGCCGGTAATCCTCCTGCGTGAACCGCCAAACAAGGGCAAGAATGAGGTTCTTCAGGGTGTCTAGATCGGCGTTGCCAAGGGCTCGCCCGTCGCGAAGCATATAGGTGTTGGGTCGAAAGATTGCCGCCTTGGTCATTGGGAACGGCCCGCACTCTCCGCGAAAGAGATACGGCGGGGCGGTACGCGGAACAAACAGGCCCGAGTCGGTTTGCCCCCAGATTTGCTCTGGAACTCGAAGTACATACTGTTCCCGTAAAGTGTCAAGCGCCTCTGCGAGGCTCCCGAACTGTCCATCTGGAGCAAATGAACCAGGCATTGGTTCTAGAGTAGCATTGCCTGCACGGCCGTGGATCTGTTTGCGCATTGGTCGCACTTCCAGATCCCTAAGTCTGGTGCGTCTGCCAGTTCCGCCACGTTCGCATGTTCAAAACACTTTGCTGATTCAATAGTTTAGCATTTTTAGTGCGGCCGGCCATGAAACCATCGAGGACGTGGTGTATGATTCGCGGTAACGGAGGGAAGTCATGAGCAACCCCAAAACGATACCTGAAACGCCGCCTAAGCCCGTGCCCCACAACGGCTGGGTGCAGAAGTGCGACCTGGATGATTACC
>JACQDG010000229.1 GCA_016201185.1 Acidobacteriota bacterium
CGTCGCAGCCAATTTCGGCGCTCAAATTCCCGCTGGAACCAGTTTCTTAAAGGAGATCTGTCCGTGAGACCACGCGTTCCTGTGATTGCAGGCAACTGGAAAATGTACAAGTCGGTGGCGCAGACGCTGGATTTTTTCGAAAAATTCAAGCCGCTGGTGGCCCGCGCGGACCACTGTGAAATCGTGATCGCGCCACCCTTCCCCGCCCTGGCCGCCGCGGCAGAGGCCGCCCGGGGCACCCGGATTCGCATCGCCGCCCAGAACCTGCACTGGGGATCGGAAGGCGCTTACACGGGCGAGGTTTCCGGGCCGATGCTGGCCGCTGCCGGCTGCTCCCACGTCATCATTGGGCATAGCGAGCGCCGGCAGTATTTCGGCGAGACGGACCAGACGGTAAACCGCCGCCTCAGCGCAGCGCTGGCCGCCGGATTGATCCCCCTTCTATGCATTGGTGAGACTCTGCCGGAGCGCGAGGCGGGCCAAACGGAATCCGTGCTGATTCGGCAACTGGAGGGCGCGCTCGCCGCGTTGACCCCCGCCGAGTTCTCTCCTATACTGGTAGCTTACGAGCCGGTCTGGGCGATCGGAACGGGCCGGACGGCCACGCCGGAAATGGCCGCCGATGCTCATCGCGTGATTCGGGACCGTGTGGGGCGGCTGTTTGGCCGGGCGGCAAGCGAAAAGCTGCGGATCCTTTACGGCGGCAGCGTGAAGCCCGACAACATCAAGGGACTGATGGCGCGGCCGGAGATCGACGGGGCGCTGGTGGGCGGCGCCAGCCTCGATCCGCTCGCCATGGCGGCTATCGTAAATTTTTAGGTATCGGAAGGTAAAACCGGTGGTTATTCTCCTGACGGTGGTGCACATTATAGTCTGCTTTTTTCTGGTCGTGATCGTGTTGCTGCAGAGCGGCAAGGCGGCGGACCTGGCCGGGGCGTTCGGTGGAATGGGCTCCCAGACCGCCTTCGGGCCGCGCGGCGCCGCCACGTTCCTTTCCAAGGCGACCACGGGAGCGGCAGTCCTGTTCATGATCACCTCGATTACGCTGTCCATCATCGCCACGCGGCGGGGCGGGGTCGGCAGTTCGGTGCTCGACACGCAGAAGGCGGGGGCGCCGGCCAAAGGGCCCGTACAGCCGGCAAAGACGCCACCGTTGCAGCCGGGCCAGCCGGTGGACATCAAGATTATGCCTCCGACCACCGAGCAGAAGGGGGGAGCTGCGCCGCCCTCCCAGCCCGCGGGCCAGCATTCGCCGGCGCCGGCGCACAGCGCCCCGGCCCCGGGCGCCCCGGCGGGCAAGAAATAATTGTGGGCAGGCCTTCGAGCCGCTCGCGATCCCTTCAGCGCCCCCTCGTGCGGAGGTGGCGGAATTGGCAGACGCACTAGCTTGAGGTGCTAGCGGGAGCAATCCCATGGGGGTTCAAGTCCCCCTCTCCGCACCAACTAATTCAAAACTTACGGCTCCTGGGTTGGCGCTCCCGCCCTCCGAGAGACAATTTGCTGGGACATAAGAGCCGTCAACACTTGTCGAAGTCATTGAGTGGCATGTGCTCCAGCCTATCATCCGGCTGGTATACTTACCGAAACTGTTCCGTTCTGGCGGTCGCGAGCGGCGCAGACGGACGCAGCGAAGAGGAGCCTACGCGATGAAAATCTGGTTCGGAGTCATGCCTCTCGGGCTCATGTGGCTTTCAGCAGTCGCGCTCGCGCAAAGCGGTGGAAGCGATGGCGGTGCGGTCCGGGTGGCGCTCGTGAAGATGCCTTACGTAGGTGAGCGGAACGTGCCCGATCGCTCGGGCGGGCCCGACTATTTGGAGCAAGGCGGGATCCAGAAACTCATCGAGGAACGCGGCTGCCGGACAGAGCCTGTTTCCGCGGTTGTCTTGACCCCCGAAGAGCAAAGGGCGTACGGCGAGTGGAACCGCCTCGGCCTGGCCAACGGAAACCTCGCTCGCCTGGTCGCCGCCGACCGCCGCAGCGGGTATGTTCCGGTGGGGCTTCTCGCCAACTGCAGCGCTCTCGCGGGAATGCTCAGCGGACTCCAGCATTCTGGCCCCACCCCGAAACCTCTTCGCGTCGGCCTGGTGTTCATCGACGCCCACGGCGATTTCAACACGCCCGAGACCACGCTGAGCGGCATGCTCGGCGGGATGCCGGTCGCGATCGCGTCGGGACTTTGCCTGACGCGGCTGCGGCTCAAGTCGGGCCTGGACCCCGCCCTTCCTCAGCGCCATATCGTCGAGGCCTGTGTGCGCGATACCGACCCTCTCGAGCAGGATCTACTCGATCGCTCGGAGATTGAGCAGCTCTCCGTTGAGGACATCCGGTCACGGTCGGAGAACCTCCACCGTGAGATGAAGCGGCTCTCGAGCCTCACGGACGTCATCTATGTCCACGTCGACATGGACGTGCTCGATCCCCGTGAAGTGCGAGGGCATCCTTTAACCGTACCGGGAGGACCGACGAGCCTCGAGTTGGGCGCTGCTTTGACCGAGATGTTCAAGTACGAGAAGGCGGCCGCATTTGGCGTCGCCTCGACCCCGTGGGGCGACCGCGACCGGGACGGCATCTCGCGTCAGGCAGCCTACAACTCATCCTGGGCGCGGTAAAGGGGATGCAGCAGCGCGTGGGGAGCCGATAGTTCCGGAAGGATGGAAGGCCCTATCAGTTCTTCACTCGCCGATAGGTCAGTACCGCGGCGCCTGGCCGGCCCTTGATGGCAATGGGAAGGCCTTTTTCCATCAGCTCGTCGCCGGTGAGCTGGAATTCTCCCGGTGAATCGAGATCGGTCACCGTGTACCGCGCCGCGGCATCCAGACCACGTAATCTAAAACGGGCCGATTCAAAGGCACTGTCCGGGCGCCGGAAAGCTTGCACCATCCCTTCCTGCCCATTGGGCTGATGAAACTGCCAGGCCATCCATTCTGTGGTTTCCGTGCGGTAAGGCGTTAGCGGGTAGTAGTCGCCATAATAGTATTCCGCCACCTGGCGCCACTGTGCAGTCAGGCGCTCCAACCGCTTGTAGCCGTCTTGAAAATTGGCAGGCTCTAAACCCAGTGCCAGCGCCGGTGTCATCTGGCTGCGGAAAATGTATGGATCCACCGAATTGGTGGCCGTTCCAAAGTAGGGGATCCACAGCGCCATGCCATAGGTGAGCAGTTGCATCGAGACAGGCTCATAGGCGTGATCGCTGCGCCACAACGGCACTGAGCGGCGAAGGGTCTCGAGATCGTTCCGCCTTCCGCCGGAGGCGCAGGTATCGATGGGAACGTCGGGAAAGCGGCGCCGCAACTCGTCCCAATAGGCCAAATAACCTGTCACGTGTTTGATCTCCGTGATGCCCTGCCGGTCTTCTGCATCGTTGCTGCGCCAGAGGGAGAGGGGTGCGAAATTGAAATCCTGCCGGTACAGATCAATGCCCTGCTCACGTATCAGCTTGCTCACATGCTCGACCAGCCACTGCCAGGCTTCCGGATTACCCAAGTAGAGCAGCTTGTCTTTGCCGTCTTGACCGATCAGCCATTCCGGGTGCCTCTCGTAAAGCCACGACCCTGGGGTCACGCGTTCCGGCTCGAACCAGACGATGATCTTGACGCCCCGTTTGTGCGCGGCGGCTGAAATCGGGCTCAGGCCGTGAGGGAAGCGCGCGGGGTCCGGCTCCCAGGTTCCGGTGTTCCACCATCCCGTCTTGAAGGGGTACCAACCCGCATCCATCCACCAGTAATCCAGCCGGATGCCCGCATCCAGGTCACGGTCCATAAACTTCTTCTGGTTTTCTTCGTTGGCATCTTGCATTTCGATGGTCTGGCGCCCGCTGCCGCCAGCCAATTGCGGCGGAGGCAACTTGCCGCCCGGGCGCGGGAGGTTGTGCGCCACCATCCACCGACGCCATATGTTCTGCGCCCCATTCCAGTCTCTCTCCCAGAACTGCATAACCACTAGTGGAGTACGCACTTCTTCGCCGGGCAGCAGTCGGAAGTGGGTCAATTCCTGACCGGCACGAACCCGCAACCGGGTCCCTTCATCCCGAGTAAATTGCGCGGCCCATTGGCCGGGCCAGCCGAGCGCAATAATGACGCCCTTGCCCGCCCACTCGAGGTTGAAATAACAAAGGTCGGTGTCGGTCGGCCGGCCTCCCCTGGTAGCAATGTGTTTCTCTGCTTTGGGGCCGAGCAAGGTCTCCAGCGGCTGGTAGTCCGTGGGAGAATTCGGACTGCCCTTGCTGTGATGCAAGAGGTATTCGCCGTCGCTTGTTCGTTCCAGAGTGGTGTCGAGCGCCTGAATGTTCTCCAGGATGGGCGTTGGCGCTGCGCCGGTGTTCTTGAAATACAGCGTCCACTCCACCGTAGGGAAGTCGTTGTAGGCGATGGCCACGCCTTTCACGACTAAGCCAGTCTTGGGGTCGGTGTAAGTCGAGGTGTACTCGGTCCGCTGAGCGTCAATCTGGCGGCTGCTGCGGTTTAGCACCCATGATTCCAGCAGATCGCAGGACGGTCGATCTCCGTAGCGAAAGGAAAACGGAGGGTCGGTGGAGTAGGGACCAGGCAGCGGCCCTATCGGCAGATCAGCCAGCCAGACCGTGGTTCCATTCGTCAACCTGACGCGCGCATTCGCCCAATCGGCCTGGTCCCATTCCGCCTGATACGTCCTCGGCCTTTCTCCGACCGCGGCCAGTTTCAGGCTGAACTCATTGGCGCCCTTCAGATCGACCTTTACCGGGGCGCCCGGCAATCCCTCCCGCATCACCGCAGAACGGAATGCTTCCTTGCCTCCCGCCTCTACGGAAGCAACAACACTTCCTCGCCCGGCGTTGGAGTAATAACCCAGATCGTTGCCGTCCACGCCTACCACAGCTTCAAAGCTCGTGCCGGAGCCCGGCAAGCGCACCAGGACTTCTCCTGGAGATGGCATGGCGACGCCGCGTTCATATTCCTGACCCGCAATGCGGAACACTCGCCCCCCGATGCGGTTCTTGAGGACGACACCGGATTTGGTGTAAACCATCAGGTGCGCCCCGGCCGGCCGGTGATCTGGATGGCCCAGAAACTTCGATTCCGCCCACTGGCGGGCTTCGTCCATCTCTCGCTTCGTCGCACCGTTGTCGTTGCCACCAGCGGCATTCGCCCCGCCGGCGGACGCGATTGCGCACAGCAGAAGCAACCCTATCAGACCGGTTCGCATCATGCTACCCACTCCCGCACAGGACGCCATCTACGCCTGGGTTTGCCGTTCACCAAACAAGTTGTACAGCCAGCCAAACAGAAGGCCGGCAATGGCGCCGTCAACGAGCCCGTACCCGGCGCCGACCAAGACGTCAACAAAGGTGCGCGAGGCGTGAAATCCAGGGTAGACTGAGCTCATCCCGCGCAGGAAACCGGCCCCGTAAGACGGCACCGCAAGGTTAATGGCCCCGACGAACAAGAGACAACCGCCCCAGAGAACTCCTGAGGCGATGGCCAACGCCCTCGTTGATAATCGCATAACCATGTCCTCCTAATTCTTTTCTAGCTGCCTTCCACCACCAGGAATAGTGTATTCCTGCCACGGTTAATCAGCAAGAGTACCGGTTGTTTGCCGGCCTGGCGCACAGCCTGCTCGAAGCCGGCGACGCGGCGCCCCGCCAGACCCCGAGGGCCGCAGCGGCAACGGGCAAGGCCGTCCGACGATGTCGTATTTTCTGGTTCGAGGAGGCAGCTGACCAGTTTCGCGAATGCACCAAGGCGGAGCCGAACTTTCCGCAGGAACCGGAAGCCAGCTTTGCGCCGCACCTGAGCCAGATCCTCAAACGCTTCAAGGCCCAATACGTGGTGGTGGGGCACTCCATCCCGGCCACCAGGCGGATTCTCGTCCGGTTCGACGGCCATGTATTCCTGATTGATACTGGCATGCTGGCCTCCTATTTCCAGGGCCGGCCCTCGGCGCTGGAGATCAGCGGCGGGGAGTTCAAGAGCATCTATGTCGGTGAGCCGCCGCAGTTGCTGGCCGGCGGCGCCGCTGCCAAGGGGCAGTAAGATCCGGACCTGAAACGGCGCCGCGTTCCGGGCCAAAACTTTCTTCCCGGCCATCCACAGAAACCTGCTTGCCTCGCCTTGACCGAGCCTGCCCGGAACAGAGCAGAGAGAGAAAATCCTTGACTGCCGCCCTAGGAAGTGCTAATTCTTTGATTAGTAGGGTCGAGGATAGTTCTGGCACGGCTTCGCGGGCTAGAGAGCTGTCGCGGCGCGCCGTCGAAGTAAAGGAGTGAACCCCATGCAAAATAGCGTTTTTAGCTTCCTCCGGCTGGCCGTCTGCTTTCTCGGCGCGGCGGCCTTGCTGTTCCCGCAGGGCACCAACCTGGGCACGATCCGCGGCACGGTCACGGACATCACCGGCGCCGTGGTGCCCAGCGCACGAGTGTAGATTCTGGATGTAGATACGAAGATTGCTCGGGAGC
>JACQDG010000230.1 GCA_016201185.1 Acidobacteriota bacterium
GATGTGGCCGACCTCGATGCACTTCTTCAGGTCCAGCGGGGCGCCGCAACGGATGCAGCCGTCGCCGGCGGCGACCTCACGCAGGTCGAGGTAGCGGGCTTCGAAATCCCGGCCGGGGGTGACATGGCGCAGGTGGTAGTCATCCTGGTTCGCCCCGGCGATCATGTTCCGGCGGCGGCGCAGCGCCTCGTCGGCCAGTATTTCCATATTCTTTACATCTACCGGGCCCAGCGATCCGGCCCCGGCGCCAAACCATTCCCGAATCTCATCAGGGTGCGCCGGGCGAACTTCGGTCCCGGCGGCGGACGCCATCTTGGCGTCGCTCAACTGGTGGTCGCCCCTGAGCAATACCAGCAAGGGCCGGCCCGGCCCGCTCTTGCCCCCCGCCACCAGCACCAAGCTCTTGATCTGGGAGGTTTCGGGCAGGCTCACAAACTCCGCCACTTCGGCGATGGTCTTACGGCTGGGGGTGTGGAAAGGCTCCGGGGCCGCTTCGATCTCCGGATCGGGTATGGGCGGCGGCGCGGGACGCGACGCGGCTTTTTCCAGGTTGGCCGAATAGTCGCATTTGGCGCAAAGGACGATCCAATCCTCCCCGGCATCGGAGGGCACGGCAAACTCGTGCGACTGGCTGCCTCCCATGGCCCCGGAGTGCGCTTCCACCACTAAGTATTTCAGCCCACAGCGATCGAAGATCCGGCAGTAGGCGTGGTGGTGCTTCTTGTAGCTGCGGTCCATGCCTTCGTCATCCAGATCGAAAGAATAAGAATCCTTCATGAAGAACTCGCGCACGCGCAGCAGGCCGGACTTGGGCCGAGGCTCGTCGCGGAACTTGGTCTGGATCTGGTACCAAATCTGGGGGAGCTGCTTGTAGCTTCTGAGCTCGGGCCGTGCGATCGTGGTCATGACCTCTTCGGCGGTCATGCCCAGGCACATCTGGCGCCCCCACCGGTCCTTGAGGCGAAACATGTTGTCGCCCATCTCGTCATACCGCCCGCTCTCCTGCCAGACTTCGGCCGGGTGCAGCTCCGGCACGTAGAATTCCTGCCCGCCGATAGCGTCCATTTCCTGGCGAATAATCCGCCCGATCTTCAGCAGCGACCGTTGGGCGAGCAGAAGATAGCTGTACAGGCCCGCGGCCAGAGGCCGGATGTATCCGGCCCGCAGCAACAACTGGTGGCTAATTACCTCGGCCTCGGCAGGCGTTTCCCGCAGAGTGGGAATAAAAAGTTGGCTCCAGCGCATTCCGTATCCCGAAGAGAGTGTGGGGAAAACGATCATTCTAACATGTTAGAATGAATGGCTTAGCGAGAGAATCCGAGCCGCAACCGTAAGGGAGCGGGAACGCCAGGAGCTTTCCTCCATGCCCGATTTTTCCTCCATGGCCCGGCCGCTTGCCGAGGTCGATCCTGAGGTCTACGAAGCCATCCAGAACGAGACCCTGCGGCAGCACACCCACCTCGAGCTGATCGCCAGCGAGAACTTTGTCTCAGAGGCCGTGCTGGAGGCGGCCGGCTCGGTCTTCACCAACAAGTACGCGGAAGGCTATCCGGGCCGGCGCTACTACGGCGGGTGCGAGTACGTGGACCGGGTCGAGGAGTTGGTGCGGGATCGGGCTAAGAAAATTTTCCACGCCGAATACGTCAACGCCCAGCCCCATTCCGGCTCCCAGGCCAACATGGAGGCCTATGCCGCCGTGCTCCAGCCGGGCGACACCATCCTGGGAATGAACCTCTCCCACGGAGGCCACCTGACCCACGGCCATCACTTGAATTTCTCCGGCAAAACCTACAAGGTGATCCCTTACGGCGTGAGCCGCGAGACCGAGACGATCGACTACGACGAGATGGAGCGCCTCGCTCAAGAGCACAGACCGAAAATGATCATCGCCGGCGGCAGCGCCTACCCGCGCGTGATCGACTTCGCCCGGATCCGCGCCATCGCCGACGCCGCCGGCGCCCTGATGCTGGTGGACATGGCCCACTTCGCCGGACTGGTGGCGGCGGAATGATTCTGGCGCGGGAACGCTTCGGCAAAGCCATCGACGCGAGCGTGTTCCCCGGGGCGCAGGGAGGTCCGCTGGCGCACATCATCGCCGCCAAGGCGGTCTGCCTGCAGGAGGTCATGGAACCGGGCTTCGTCGGCTACCAGAAACGGGTGGTGGCCAATGCGAAAGCCCTGGCCGCCGCCCTGATCGAGGAAGGATTCCACGTCACCTCGGGCGGCACCGACACTCACTTGATGCTGGTGGACGTCTTCCGCCAGGGCGTGCGCGGGAAGGATGCCGAACTGGCCTTGCACCAAGCCCATATCACTACCAACAAGAACACGATTCCGTTCGACACCAACCCGCCGCTCAACCCGAGCGGCATCCGGCTGGGCAGCCCGGCGGTGACCACCCGCGGCCTGCGCGAGGCCGAAATGCGCCAGGTGGGCGCCTGGATCGCAGAGGTGCTTCGCAGCCCCTCCGAACCGACCGTGATCGAAGGAGTGAAGCGCCGCGTCCTGGAAATGGCAGAGCGCTTCCCGCTCTATTCCTGGAAGCTGCAGCCCTCTGGCGTGGCCCGCTGACGCCCGACGCAGCTTGAAACCTGATGGTTATTGGTTTCGACATCCGGCGCGCCGACGCCTTTGGGGTCGGCACCTACATCAAGAACCTGCTGCGCGCCTTTGCCCGCCGTACTCCCGAGCATGAATTTGTCCTGGTGGGAGGCGCCCGCCATCAGGCTTATTTTCCCGGCCTTCCCTCCAACTTCCGCTTCGTGACTTCAGAGCAGCCTTACGCCAGCCTGGACAACCACTTCCGCTTTCAATTCGTTCTGCGCCAGCTCCGCCTGGACCTCTTTCATATGCCCCACCGGGCGGCGCCCTATTTCCTGCCTCGCCCCTATGTCGTAACAGTGCACGATTTGGACAAGGTCCTGTTCCGGGAAGAGTCCGTATCCAAGCTAAGAGCCGAGCTCGGCTTTCGGGTGCTGCGACACGGCCTGTTGCAGGCCTCCCGGCTGATCAGCGTCTCGGAGGCCACCAAACGCGACCTCACCCAGCTGATGAACATCCCGCCGGACCGCATCGAGGTCGTGCACAACGCCATCGACGAGCAGTTTCTCCAGAGCGATCCGGAGCCGGAGCGCCTGCGCATCCTCGAGCGCTACCAGGTCGACTATCCCTTCGTGCTGTACGCCGGCAACATCCAGCCCCAGAAGAACCTGCCACGGCTGGTGGAGGCCTTCGCCGTGGTCGAGTCGGAGCTGGAGCAGCACCCGCGCTACAAGGATCTGCGGCTGATCATCATCGGCGACGAGCTGGCCGCCCATCCCGACCTGCGCCGCTCGGTGATCCGCAGCCGCATTCAGCACCGGGTCCGGTTTCTGGGCTTCGTGCCCACCGAAGCGCTGCGGGCCTTCTACCGCAGCGCCGCGGCCTTCGTTTTTCCCTCCCTCTACGAAGGTTTCGGCCTGCCGCCGCTGGAAGCGATGGCCCAGGGGACCCCCGTAGTAACTTCCAATACTTATTCTTTGCCGGAGGTAGTAGGCGACGCTGCCGTGATGGTAAACCCGGAGAACGTTTTCGACATCGCCCGGGGCATGCGCCAGGCCCTGCTGGACGAGGATCTGCGCCGCGAGCTGAGCCTCCGCGGCCGCCGCCAGGTGGCTTGCTTCAGTTGGGACCGCGCCGCCGAGCGCGTTCTGGAGATTTATCGGCTAGTGGTGGAAGCCCGCAACCCCGCTTAAGCGCTTCGGAAAACTCGCGGCGAAACAAATCCATCAGCCCACGTTTTATTCACAGTAATTCAACTGCCTGTTTCCGGTAAGTCATTGAAAAGAAAATAGATAAAGTTGTCTATAAAATCACGTGCGGTCACAAAAAAGGTTTGACACCCATAGGACGCTGGCGTATGCTGACGTTGGTTCCAAGAGGTTTGAGGAGCAGTTAGCCTCGGGAATGGTAGCGGACCTGGAACGACGATCCATCGGGAAAATCGCAAGATGAGCCGGGGGGGAGCGAAGGGAGATCGGGCCACTCCAGGAGGTGAACCTTGACCGGGTTGAGTGTCTAGAAGTGGCCCGCAAGGGGCCTAAGAACCCAGGGCGGGAAGCGGAAAGACGTGCGACACGGGAAGGCGTGAGACCAGAGGTACCGCAACGGGGCCGGAGCGATGAGCCCAAGCAGCGCCGAAAGGAGACAATCGGCGCCGGGTGGGGGAGCAAAGGCAGAGCGGGCGGTAAAGAAGGTTTCAGGCTTCGCTGAAGGGCTAGGTCGGGAACGTTGACCTCGTCGTGGCGGGACTAAGAAACCCATCGCGGCGGGCGAGCGAAAGGCCGGTCTAAAGCGAGGGTACTGGTTGCTTAAGGCATGCGACCGGGCCTCAGGGCAGTGATTTTTGCGTCGTTGAAAGGCGGCGCAGGGGGAGCTTTGAGGATTCCGTACGGCCCGAGCAACTACCAGGTTCTAACCGAGCTAGCCGGGGTGAGAACCGGGCTGTAAATCAGGTCACTTGGAACCATTTTTATTTTTGGCCGCTGGCTGGGCAGCCGCCGCCGTTTGACCCTCCTCGTTCGATCTCCCTATAATCGAATTGGTTATGTTGCAAGCCACGCAATTGCGACCAGGAATGGTCATCAAGTTCAACAACGATCTTTTTTCCTTCTTCGGCGTGAACCACCGCACCCCGGGCAACCTGCGGGGCTTCGTACAGGTCCGGATGCGCAATCGGCAAGCCACTGAGCGTGGAGCTTCCCCCCACCGTAGACCTGAAGGTTCTGGAAACCGAGCCGGCGCTGAAAGGGGCGACCGTCTCCAACGTGACCAAGCCGGCGAAGCTTGAGACCGGCCTGGTGGTTCAGGTGCCGCCCTTCATCACCGAAGGCGAAATAATCCGCGTTAACACCGCCGAGGGCACCTACCAGGAACGGGCCGGGTAACCGCGGCACCAGGTCGCCCATTAACCCGGTGGCGACGTTCTAAGAACCTGCCTTCCAGGCCAGCTTCACCATCTCTGCGAGGGTCTTTTCCTGCTCCGGCAGAACTGTGCGCAGATCGAGCAGGACGCGCTCTTTCTCGACCCGCGCGATCACGGGCGCAGGCCCGGCTCGCAAGCGCTGCTCGCAAATCGTCGCGGAAAGGCCCTTGGGCGGAGAGAGGGCCAGCACGGTCGTCGGCAAATCCATGGCCGGCGTGGAGCCCCCTCCTACCACAGAACTTCCTTTTACCAGCTCCCCACGGATACCCTGCAGCAGTTCGAGCAGCCTGGCGGCGCGGGTCCTGATCTGCTCCGCCGTCTGCTCGATCATAGCCAGGATCGGAATGCCGGTCCGATTTTCAACGAGATAATCGCGCAGGGTGGCTGCCAGGGCGGCATAGGTCAATTTATCCACCCGCAGCGCCCGGAACAGCGGGTTGCGGCGAATTCGCGCGATCCATTCCTTCTTGCCGACGACGATGCCCGCCTGCGGCCCGCCCAGCAGCTTATCCCCGCTAAAGGTCACCAAATCCACTCCGGCGGCGAGGCTTTCCTGAACCATCGGCTCGTCTTCCAGACCGTAGGGGCGGAGGTCTAGCAGACAACCACTGCCCAGGTCCTCCACCAGCGGGAGACCCGCCTGCTGGGCCAGTTGCACCATCTCCTCCAGCGCCGGGCGGCCCGTGAAGCCGACAATGCGGAAGTTGCTGTGGTGCACCCGCAGAAGCACACGGGTCTGGGGGGTAATGGCGTTGCGGTAGTCTTCGATCCGGGTGCGGTTGGTGGTCCCGACTTCCCGCAGCCGGGCCCCGCTGCGCGCCATGATGTCCGGGATGCGGAAGCCGTCGCCGATCTCGATCAGTTCGCCGCGGGAAACAATCACCTCGCCGTCTGTTGCCAGCTCATGCAGCACCAGGAAGAGGGCGGCGGCGTTGTTGTTCACCACGACGCCCGGCGCCCCACAGAGCCGCTCCAGCAATCCGCCGGCATGAACGTCGCGCTTGCCGCGGCTGCCGGTCTCCAGGTCATACTCCAGGTTGCTGTAGCAGCCTGCTGTTTCCCGGATGGCCTCCAAAGCGGCGGCCGACAGGGGCGCCCGGCCCAGGTTGGTGTGCAACACCACCCCGGCCGCATTGATCACCGGCTGCAGCGATGGACGAACGGCGGCCTGCACCCGGTCTGCCACCTGCTGCGCCAGTCGCTCCTGGCGGCGCCGGGCTTCTTCGCTGCGGTTTTCCGCGATCGCAACGCGAAGCTCGCTCAGGATCTCCCGCGCCGCAGCCACCACCAGGGTCCGAGGAAACCGCTCGAGCAGAGCGGAGATCGGCCCGTCCCGCAGCAGTTCGTCCACCGACGGCAGGGCACGAAACTCTTGGTGTCGTGCAGCTTCCGCCACGACCCGATTGGAGCACGCGTCCCGCGCCGCCGTCAACGGGCTGGCCTGGGCATCATTTCCTTCCGTTTCTCATCAAGAATCCGCGTCACGGGCCGATGAGCAGTGTGTAGGGCGGGGAGAGAACGCAAAAGAAAAGTTGTGACACGCCCTATTTGCGCCGCTAAGAAGGGGCCTGTCTCGCCTGGGTTGAGGACGCACCAATGGCCTATATCTCTTACTGGTTCTTGTCGCCAGGCCTTTTTCTGGCCATTCTGGGGAAGCTGAAAGGCCAGGACCGCACCCGGCCCACGCCAGACTTCGATTGGAGGGCGGCCACCGTCGACGTAGCTATTCCCGCCCGCGACGAGGAGAACAGCATTGCCCTGGCCTTGGCGTCCCTCTTCCGGCAAGATTTCCCCACCCGGAAAGTCACTGTCATCGACGACGGATCGAGCGACCGGACGGCCGAGGTGGTGCGGCGCTATGGGCAACTAAGTGGCCATCCGGTCGAACTGGTGGCCCACCAGGAACCGGCCGGTAAGACTCCCTCCATCCGCGAACGGTGCCAGGCGAGCGACGCCGACGCCCTGCTGATCCTGGACGCCGACACGGTCCTGACAGATGCAAATTACGTCTCGCGCTCGATCGAGGAGTTGTTCAAGAACGCGGGGACGGCCTCCGTCTGCGGTGAAGTGACACCGCTGACCCGGCGCTGCCGGCGAATGCTGGCCCAAGCCGACCCCGTGGTCTCCGCCGTTCAAGCCGAGTTTGGGCTCGCGGCGGAGGGGCGGCCGAGCCGCCTGCAGGCCCTCCTGGAATATTTCACCGTCATATACCGCAGTACGCTGTATGTCTACCTGCAGAGGTTCGTTTATGACGGCCAGATGAAGCTGTTCGGTTCGCGGCTCAGCCCCATCGGTTGCGCCGTGGCTTACCGCAACAACCGCTTGCGAGAATGCTTTGACTTTGCGGGGCCGCGGATGGGCGACAATCTGTCGAATTCCGAAGACATCTTCATCGGACACTTCTTCGCCTGGAAGGGCTATCGCAACGTACAGGTGATGGGCGTGCGCTGCGCATCCATCGAGCCGCCTGTGGGACGCCTTCCGGCCCAGTTGTACCTCTGGTCCAGCTCGTTCCTGCAGGCCACGCACTATTTCAGGGACTTGCCCCTGTCACCGTTCAAAAAGCTGTGGAACAGGGCGAGAGGCTTGCTGGGAGCCCGCCAAAAGAGACCGCCGTCGAAGGACGATCGCCGACGCATCCAGGAGCAGTATCGGGCGCCTTGGGGCGAGACCTACACGAAGCGATTCGGACGCCACATCGGCCTGCTGGACCTGGCCTCCATGATCGAAAAGATCACGTACCCACTGATCCTGTTTTTCCTGATGATCTTCAACCCCAAGCTCGCCCTGTTCACGAGGCCGACGCGGGAACGCGGTGGAGATCCGCGGGCATGATGCTCGCCGCCACGCCCATCCGCCTGCTCAGCCTGGGAGTGGATCTGGTGGCAGTGGTTCAGTTTGCGGTGGATCTGGCCACAGGCAACCGAAAGTGGAGGAAGTAGAAATGCGCCTGCTTTTGGCGGCCCTGTGGGGAGTCGTTGCAGCGGCGCAAGGCCCGCCGAAGCTGCCGGCCGATTATGCCTGCCGCGTGACCGCGCTGAAGCAAGCCCACAAACTCAATCCGGCTGATCTTGAGGCGCTGGACGCTTTGTCGAGCTCCTACACCATGGCCGGGGATTACGAAGAGGCCATCCGGGTGATCGAGGAAGGTCTGGCCATTCTTCCAGCCGGGACCGCTCCCCGCGCCCATCTGGAGCTCAAGCTGGCACGCAATCTCTCCTGGGCCGGCCGGCAAGGTGCGGCCATTCACGCCTACGAGGCGTATTTGAAAACGCTGCCCCAGGACCGGCAGGCCGCCATCGAGTTGATCCGCTTGCGGCGGTATCGCGGCGATTATTCCCGAGCGGAAGAGCTTTGTAACTTCCTGCTTAGGACGAGGCCGGAGGACGCGGAAGTACTGGCACTAAAGGCCGAAGTGCTGCACTGGGCGGGCAACCGCCGGCGGTCGGCCCGACGGGCAGCCGATCGCGCCGTAAACTTGGCCTCCGACTTGCCTGACGCCCAAGTGGCCCAAGTCTACGCTTTTCAGGATGTGGGCGAAAACCGAAAAGCCCGGCAAGCATTCGCTGTGCTTGAGGGCCAGGTGGCCCGCCGGGGCCGCCTGAAGGCAGAAACCACCTACGGGGACGCCTACCGGCTGCTGGAGGAGGAGTTGGCCCATCCCGAAAGACCGTCGAGCGAGCCGGCGTACTCGGCCTACAACGATTCCGATGGGATTCACAATACCTTCTTGGACCTACGAATGGAGGCCCCTTTTCGAGACGACCACAAGTTTTTCCTGGACGTGAGCCAGTACCGCTCTTCGGCCCCCCTTTCCGGCCTGTTCACAGCCGGCCGCGATGCCTCCCATGTCAGTGAGTTTGCTGCCGGCGGGACGTTTCTGGTGGCGCCGGCCGTCCACCTGACCGCCGCCGGAGGAGCTTCCCGCCGGGGCGGCGTCGTGGAGGTGCGCCCCACTTTCGATGTGCTGCTGACGGCAACGCCGATCGATCGCTGGACGTTCGATTTTTCATCCGGCCGCGAATTTCTAAAGGTAACCCCGCGCGCCATGGACCTGAACATTTCCAGCTACAAGCTGGCCGGCGGCGTCCAATATACGTTCCATTCCCGGAACTCTCTTACAGCCAGGGCCGATCGCCGCTACTGGAGCGACAACAACCGCAGCATCACCGGCGAGGCTGTGTTTCGCCGCATCCTGCATTACCACAGGTCTTTCATGAT
>JACQDG010000006.1 GCA_016201185.1 Acidobacteriota bacterium
TCGAGCGGCATTAGTTCCTTCATGATGTGCTGGATGGGGCACGCCGCGCCGCTCGCGTAGCCGACGACGATGCCCCGTTCGCCGACCTGCCGGCGCAAGGCCAGGTATCCCTCGAGCTGCGGTTCGACCTTCAAGTGAGAAAAGATGTAACCAACCACCTCCAGGTCGCGGGGCTCGCGAATGGCGTGCTCGGTGATCCAGGAGATGGAGGCGCCGCTCGCGAGCATTTCCTCGGTAAAGACGGTGGCGGTGCGGATGGAACCGAGCGGAGTCCGGTATTCGACCACCGTTTCCTGACCGCGGCGGCACACCCGGCGGTCCACGCCTACCAGGGTCGTCTTGTAGGGGAGAACAGGAACCTGGTAGATGCCCAGTGCGCGGTCGACCATGTCGGTCTCGCCCGGGCAGTCCGTGAAGTCCGGAATGACGGAATAGTAGCCCACCCCCAGCCGATCGCCGATTTCCATGAGGCTCAGGGAACGAAGCCCGGCAGGCAGGGTCCTATCCCGCAGCCGGGCGCGATGCCAGAATTCTAGCCGGGGCACAAAAGGCAGCCGGTCCGGCGGTTCGCCCCGGATAGCGGCCAGGATGCGCTCGCGATCCGTCATGTTTTCCCCCGTTCATCCTACCGCCATGCAGGGAAAAGAAAACCGGCCTTCGCAAAAAAAAACAACAGACTTGCCTGGATAGGCTCCCGGTCATCCCTATACACTGGAGCGGGAGCCTTCCGTCATGAGCGTCAGCCCGTACCAGCAGAATCGGCTCGCCTGGCTGGTCGTTCTGCTTCTCTTCATTGGCTCCGTCCTCAACTACGTGAACCGGGCAGTGCTCGGCGTGCTGATGCCGCAGATTCGCAGAGAACTTGTCCTGACCAACACGGACTACGGCCTGGCCGTAAACGCATTCCTCACGCTGTATATGGTTTTCTACGTTGTGGGGGGACGGTTGGCGGATCGGCTGGGATGCCGGCGTAGTTTCACCCTAACGATCATCTTCTGGTCAGTGGCCAACCTGTTGCACGCCTTCGCCCGGGGACTGCGCAGCTTGTGCTTCTTTCGGGCGCTTCTGGGTATGGGAGAGGGCGGCTATTATCCAGCGGCCATTCGGGGAGCGGCCGAGTGGTTTCCTGTCGAAAACCGCGCCAAAGCGGTGGCATTGCTTCTTTGCGGGCTCAGCGTAGGCGCCCTGCTCACCCCTCCCATGGTGGCCTGGATCGCCATCCATCACGGCTGGCGGGCTTCTTTTCTGGCGACAGGAGCGCTGGGCTTTCTGCTGGTTCCTCCCTGGCTTATGCTTCACCGGCGCGTGAAGCAGATTTATGGCACGGCGGACCCGGCGCCGGCCTTCCGGCAAGAGGAAAAGGGCGCCTTGCCGGAAGAGAATCTCTCGTTGCTGGAAGTGCTGAAGCGGCGGAAATACTGGTGCCTGCTGATGGCCCGCGCCCTGAGTGACGCGGCCTGGTCTTTTTTCCTCTTCTGGATGCCCGGCTACTTTCAAGAGGTTCGGGGCTTCGATCTGCGGATGGTCGGCCGGTGGCTCTGGATACCCTATTTCAGCGCCGACGTAGGCGCCCTGGGGGGAGCTTGGGTGAGCAGCATGCTGATACAGCGCGGGCTGGGGTTAAACCGCAGTCGCAAGAGTGTCTTGATTCCTTCGGCAGCGCTGGCCGCACTGGGTGGGCTAGTTTACTTCCTTCCAGGACCTTTTCTCGCTCTCGCGATGGCCAGCGTCGCTCTCTTCGGCCATCTTTCCTGGGCCTCCAACATCCATACCGTCATCAGCGAAATCACGCCGCCGAAACACCTGGCTGTTCTCTATGGAATCACGGGAGCTGCGGGAACGCTGCTGGGCGCCGCATCCCAACCTCTGATCGGCCGCTCCGTCGATCTGGCCGGTTACGCACCGGCGTTCATAGGCGTCGGGGTTGCTTACGCGCTGGCGCTTGTTCTGCTTCTGGGCGCCGGGAAAATCGAGCGGATCCGGCGGATTCCGCCCCCCTCGACGCCCCATCCGGCCCTCCGCTCGGCGCTATAATTGCCCCGTGAACGGCGCCTCCCCGCGATCCTCGAGCGCTGGGACTATTTCCCCTGGAAGCTGCCCGGCGCCGCGGCTTAAGATAAGAGAAGGAGCGAAAAGCCGATGAGCAGCAGAGAGCGGGTGCTCGCAGCCTTGAACCATCGGCAGCCGGACTGCGTGCCGGTAGACTTCGGCGGCACGGCCGTCACAGGCATGCACGTTAGTTGCGTGGCGGCGCTGCGAGAGTATTACGGGCTCGAGAAGCGGCCGGTGAAGGTGCACGAGCCCTACCAGATGCTAGGCCTGATCGAGGATGACCTCATGGAAGCGCTGGACCTGGACGTGGTGGGCGTTTTCCCGCGCAAGACCCTGTTCGGTTTTCCCAACCGCAACTGGCGCTCCTGGCGCATGCCCGACGGTTTGGATGTGCTGGCGCCGGAAGACTTCCGCACCGCTGTGGATGAGAACGGGGATACGCTGATCTATCCGGAGGGCGATGTGAACGCCGCCCCCAGCGGGCGGATGCCGAAGGACGGCTACTTCTTTGACACGATCGTGCGGCAGCAACCGATCGACGAAGAGAGGTTGAATCCGGAGGACAACCTGGAGGAGTTCACACCCGTCTCCGATGAAGATCTGGATTATTATTGCCGTGCCGTGAGAGAGGCGACTGGGACAGGGCGGGCGGTCATCGCCAATTTCGGCGGTACAGGGCTCGGCGACATCGCCTTGGTGCCGGCGCCCTTTCTGAAACGTCCCCGCGGCATCCGGGACATCACCGAATGGTATATTTCCACGCGCACGCGGCGCGACTACATCCACCGGATCTTTTCCCGCCAGTGCGAGATTGCGATCGCGAACCTGGAAAAGATCCATGCCGCTATCGGCGACGGCGTGGACGCCGTTTTCATTTGCGGCACAGACTTCGGGACGCAAACTTCCGCCTTCTGCTCGGTCGATACGTTCCGCGATCTCTACTTCCCCTACTATCGGAAGTTGAACGGCTGGATCCACCAGCACACGCGGTGGAAGACCTTCAAACACTCCTGCGGCTCGGTGGAGCGCTTCATCCCATCGTTCATCGAAGCGGGCTTCGATATTCTCAACCCCGTGCAATGCTCGGCCGCCGGCATGGACCCCATCCACCTGAAAAATGATTTTGGGGACCGGCTGGCGTTCTGGGGGGGCGGCGTGGACACGCAGCGCGTATTGCCATTCGGCTCTCCTGCCGAGGTGCGCGAGCAGGTGCTCCAGCGCTGCGAGATCTTCGCACAGCAGGGCGGTTTTGTCTTCAACTCCACGCACAACGTGCAGGCGAAGACGCCGGTGAAAAATATTGTCGCTATGATTGAGGCGGTGCGGGAGTTCAGCGGGCGCAACTAGGCTTTGAGGAGTCGATATGTCCGAATTGCACGACGCGATTTTGGAAGGCGACGCGAAAGCGGCGGTAGTGGCTGCCGAGCAGGCGCTGCAGGCGGGAGCGGATCCCCTGGATCTGGTGCAGAGTCACATGGTGCCGGCCATGGATGAAGTGGGGCGCCGGTTCGAGTGCGAGGAATATTTCGTGCCGGAGCTCCTGCTGGCGGCACGGGCCATGAAAGGCGCGCTGGCGCTGATCCGCCCGCGGCTGGCGGCGGGAGGAGCCGAACCCTCCGCGCGTGTGGTGATCGGCACGGTGAAAGGCGACCTGCATGATATCGGCAAGAACATCGTGGCTTCGATGCTCGAAGGCGGAGGGTTTGAAGTGATCGATCTGGGCGCCGACGTCCCGCCAGAAAAGTTCGTTGCTGCGGTCAAGGAAAAAAGTGCGGATCTGGTTTGCCTCTCAGCCTTGCTTACGGTGACTATGCTTTCCATGAAGACCACCATCGAGGCCTTACGCGCGGCCGGCGTACGCGAGCAGGTGAAAGTACTGGTGGGAGGCGCGCCGGTGACGCAGCACTTTGCCGACCAGATCGGCGCGGACGGCTATGGCGAAAATGCAGCCGCGGCGGTGAGGCTGGCCCGGCGGCTGGTGGCTGCCGCCTGATCCGCCTCGGCCTGCGGAAGGAGCTTGTCTCCCCATGCCAATCCATCCCTCGACGATTCCCGCCCGCCTCGTCTTTTTCCTGGTTCTGGCGACGCCCGCGCTTCCGGCCAGGGACGCCGTGCGCTTTTTGCCGGACAAGAAACTCTGGGTGCTCGAGGCCGAAAACAGCTCATATGTATTAGGAGTGAATGAGAACCGGCAGCTCTGGTTTTTCCACTGGGGCGGAAGGCTCGAGCGGGACGAGGACCTTCCCGCGGCCCGGGCCTGGGCCGGCTTCGCCTTCGAAGACAGCGCAGGCATGACTACCGAAGAGTATCCTGCCTTCGGCGGCATGCGCTTCACCGAGCCTTGCCTCAAGATCACCTTCGAGGACGGGGTGCGCGACGCGGTACTGGTGTACGACTCCCACCAGGTGCGCGGCGAGACCCTCGAGATCCGGCTGAAGGACATCCAGCGCAGCCTCTTCGTTACGCTCAGCTATCGCGTTTTCCCGCGCGAGGGCATCCTGCGGAAACAAGCCGTCATCGAGAACCACGAGTCCCGGCCGCTGATGGTCGAGAGCGCGCAATCCGGTGTCTGGCACTTGCCGCCCGGCGCGGGCTACCGGTTGAGCTACCTGGCGGGACGCTGGGCGGGCGAAACGCAACTGACGCGCGAAGAAATCCAGCCCGGCAAGAAGGTGCTCGAAAGCCGGCGCGGCAACACCAGCCACCAGATGAATCCGTGGTTCGCCATCGACTCGAGCAACCGGGCCGATGAAACGCACGGGCGAGTGTGGTTCGGAGCGCTCGGCTGGAGCGGCAACTGGAAGATCGTCATCGAGCAGACGCCGAACCAGCAGACGCGCATCGTCGGAGGTTACAACGACTTCGATTTCGGTTATCTGCTCAAACCCGGAGAGAAGCTGGAAACGCCGCCCTTCTACGGAGGCTTCACCGACCAGGGCTTCGGCGAGGCTTCGCGGATGCTGCACCGTTTTGAACGACGGGAAATCCTGCCGGACCGCGCCCGGCCGAAGCCGCGACCCGTGCTGTACAACTCCTGGGAAGCAACCGAGTTTGACGTGAATGAGGCGGGCCAGAAGGAACTGGCGGGGAAGGCAGCCAGGCTCGGCGTCGAGCTGTTCGTGGTGGACGACGGATGGTTCGGCAAGCGCAACGACGACCGCGCCGGGCTGGGCGACTGGTACGTGAACCGGACCAAGTTCCCTAACGGCCTCAAGCCGCTCATCGATCACGTGAACCGGCTTGGAATGAAGTTCGGCCTGTGGGTCGAGCCGGAAATGGTGAATCCCGACAGCGACCTCTACCGGCAGCATCCCGACTGGGCTATCCACTTCCCCGGCCGCCCGCGCACCGAGGGCCGGCACCAGTTGATCCTCAACATGGCGCGAGAAGATGTGAAGGAGCATATCGTCAGCGCTCTGGACCGGCTGCTCGCGGAAAACAGCATCGCTTTCCTCAAGTGGGACATGAATCGCCACTTCACCGAGCCGGGGTGGCCGGAATTGCCACCGCTACGGAAGCCTTCGACCGGCTGCGCATTCAGGAAGGATTCAGCTACGCCTACGCGCCAAAGGTGATGGAGGACTGGGTGACCGACGTGCCCAACATGAACCGCCGCAGCACGCCGCTCCGGTACCGGTTCCTGGTCGCCATGATGGGCTCGCTCGGCATCGGCGGCAACCTGAACATGTGGTCGGAAGCGGAGATGGCGGAGGCGGCGAAGCTGGTCGCCTACTACAAGCGAATCCGCGACGTGATCCAGCAGGGAAACCTTTATCGCCTGCTCTCGCCGCGCGAGAGCAGCCTCACGGCGAACCTCTACGTCTCAGAAGATGGCAAGCAGGCGGTCTTGTTCGCATTTCTAGACCACCAGCAGTTCAGCCGTCCCGCACCCGTTCTTTATCTCCGCGGCCTGAGCGAGGACGCCATTTACCGTGTTCACGCCATGGATGACAAGCTCTTCGAGAAAAAAGAGACAGTGAGCGCGTCTTACTTGATGCATCACGGGGTGGAATTGCGGCTAGGCGGCGATTATGACAGTACTTCGGTGCTGTTTGAGCAGGTGGAAGGGCCGCGATGAGGCTGGAGGAATGGATCCGCAATGGGCCGGTATTGGCCGACGGCGCCTGGGGGACGGAGTTGCAGCGCCGCGGGCTCGAGCCAGGCGCTTGCCCGGACCAGTGGAATCTGATTCGCTCGGAAGCTGTGGCAGAGGTGGCGCGCTCTTACGTCAAGGCGGGCAGCCGTGTCATCCTCACGAATACCTTTCGGGCGAACGCCATTGCCCTGACAGGCTACGGACTGGGCGCGGAAGCGGCGGCCATGAATCGCGCCGGCGCTGCTATCTCACGCGAGGCGGCTGCGGGCCATGTGCTGGTGGCCGGCTCGATAGGTCCGACCGGAAAGATGCTTCTGCTCGGGGAGACCACGGAGCAGGAGGCGCTTCGAGCCTTTGCCCAGCAGGCGCAGGCCCTGGCTGAGGGAGGCGTTGATGCACTGCTCGTCGAGACGATGAGCGACCTGGCGGAAGCAAAGCTGGCGCTGGCGGCTGCGCGCCAAACGGGGCTTCCGGTAATTGTCTCGTTTGTTTTTGATTCCGGCAAGGAGAAGGATCGGACGATGATGGGCGTGACACCGGAGCAGGCGGCCAGGGAAATAGTCGAGGCCGGAGCCGATGCCGTCGGCGCTAATTGCGGGCTCGGCATTGCCGGTTATGTGCCGATTTGCCGGCGGCTGCGCCAGGCTACGCCTCTGCCCGTTTGGATCAAGCCCAACGCGGGCCTGCCAGAACTGGTCGGTGGCGAATTGGTTTATCGGACCACGCCGGCCGAGTTCGCCGCTTTTGTACCGGCGCTGGTCGAAGCCGGGGCGACCTTCATCGGCGGATGCTGCGGGACCACTCCCGACTTTATCCGGGCGGCTTCACAGGCGCTGGCGGCAATCAGTTCCAAGGCGGGAGCATGAGGCTAAAGCTCATCGGTTGCGAGATCCTGTTCCGGGAGTTGTGCGCCGCCATCGCGCGCTCTGGGAACAGAGTGGATGTGGAATTCCTTCCCAAAGGGCTGCATGACGTGGGCAAAGAGGAAATGCGGCAGAGCCTCCAGGAGGCGGTGGATCGCGTGGATGCTTCGCAATACGAGGTGATTTTACTTGGTTATGCCCTCTGCGGCAACGGTATGGCCGGACTTACAGCGCGGTCGATCCCGCTGGTGATCCCGCGCGCCCACGACTGCATCGCACTGCTGATGGGCAGCCATGAGCGGTATCAGGAGTATTTTGAGAACCATCCCGGCGTTTATTTCCGCTCCATCGGGTGGGTCGAGCGTGGCCAGAACCTGGAACAGCTCAGCCTGGAAACAACCAGAAAAACAAGCGGGGTCGGCGGCAGTCTGGAAGAGCTGATTGCCCGCTACGGCGAGGAAAACGGCCGATACCTTTACGAGGAGTTCACCCGCTACACCCGCTCCTATCGCCAACTCACCTTTATCGAGACCGGTCTGGAGCCGGATAAGAGCTTCGAGCGGCAGGCCCGCGAAGAAGCGGCCCGCCGTGGCTGGCGGTTCGAGAAGATCCGGGGTGATCTCGGCCTGTTCGAGCGGCTGCTGGCGGGCAGATGGAACGAACAGGAGTTTCTGGTTGTGCCCCCCGGCTGGCGCGTAGCTGCGCGCTACGACGAGGACATTATGGTAGCGGAGCCGCCATCATGACCGGACGAGAACGGGTACTGGCGATGCTGGAAGGCAGAGAGACGAACCACTTGCCCCTGATGCCCATCACCATGATGTTCGCCGCGGGCAGGATCGGCGCGAAGTACCGCGACTATGCGACCAACCACCGTTTGCTGGCGGAAGCGCAGTTGCGGACGGCTGAAACATTCGGCTTTGATCATGTTTCGGTCATCTCCGATCCTGCGAGGGAGGCCGCCGACCTTGGGGCGACCATCGAATGGTTCGAGGATCAACCGCCGGCCATCGTGGAAAGCCAGGCCCTGCTGAGGGCGAAGACCACGCTTGCCCGCCTCCGGGTTCCGGATCCGCTGGAAGGAGAGCGCATGCGGGACCGCGTCGAGGGCGTAGCGCTGCTTAAGCGCCTCGCCGGCGGTGAGAGGATCGTCGA
>JACQDG010000219.1 GCA_016201185.1 Acidobacteriota bacterium
AAAAAGCAAAACTAACCTGAATTCCTAAGAAGGATATCATGGCGGGAGGTTCCGGGCAAGAAAAAATTCACAGGGGGCGGCCCGGGCCTCAGTTCCGCAACCGTAAGAAAAACCACGCCATACCCACCAGCAGCAGGGCCCCGGCCCCAGCCTGGACAGGCCGCAGGACGGCGGCCCCCCGCTTTAGGAGCGCCAAAAGCCAGGCAAACAGGGCCAGAAGAGCCACCTCGACGGCCAGAACGCCCGCTAATACTGGTAAGGGGTGCATCTGGGAGTCACGGAGGAACAAGCCGAAATAAAAGCCGTGGAAGACGCCCAGTGCCCCTGCGACGGCCCAGCGATGCCCGGCCTCGGGCAGCAGCAGAATCTCCACGGCCAGGTAGGCTACGGTGAGGGCCGCGGCGGCTTCCACGAATCGCGGGGCCGGCGACCAGGAGCCGTAGCCGACCCAGAGGGCCGAGGCGCATTCCGCCGCCAAAAACGAGCCGGCCAGGGCGTACAGCTCGCGGCGGCGGCGGGCGGCCATGGCCAGCGCCACTAGAAACAAAAGCTGGGCCGGCCCTCCTGCGGCTCGCCGCATCCCGGCCCACACCTGGGAAAGAGTCATGGCCGCCCGTCCGGGAGGCGGGAACCGCAGCGGAAAGCGGGTGTAGCTGTAATCGAAAATGGCCTGGTCGAAGACGCCGGCCCGCTCGGCCCGCAGCAGGTGTACGTGGTTGGGAACGGTGACGGCGGCGAAGGTGCACTGCGCTTCCAGGTTCTTGACAGGTCCTGGGAATTGATATTCGGCCCGGCACAAGTAAGCGTCCTGGGCGGCGCTGGGCTCGCAGAGGTGCTTCACCAGGGTGGCTTCCCGGTTCCCGTCGTAAAAGTGAATATTTTGAAAGAGCGCTTTCTCCGGCTCTTTCATGTGGGTGGTTTCGTAAAGCGGCATGCGCAGCTCGTACTCGGCGCGGTCGCCGCGAAGGCGCAAGTCTCCGCTGCTCATGCTGATCATGTGGGCGGCCACGCGCGGGGCGGCCGGCGCCGCAAGCAGAAACACCGTCCAGGCGATGCGGAAGCTTCGCTCGTCTACGCCCAGCATGGCCGCTATCTTAACAGAGCAGTAGGCAGTGGGCGGAAAGTGCTACCATCCGAGAAGAGCGGGCCATGGAGACCCCCGACGCCGTTTTTGTTCCCCAGCCCGGAGTGGCGGCGCCCGATGCGCGAGAGCGGACGGCACGGGCGGCGCGCATGCAGCATCTGGTCGGTCAACTGCAAAAACTCGCGCAGCGGCTGCGTATGGGCGGTGGGCCGCAGCGGATCGAAAGACAGCATAAAGCCGGCAAGCTGACAGCGCGAGAGAGGCTGGAGAAGCTCCTCGATCCCGACAGCTATTTCCTCGAGATCGGCCTGCTGGTGGCCTACGACCGCTACGACGGCCACGCGCCGGCGGCCGGGGTGGTAACCGGGATTGGATTGATCGCCGGGCGGCCGGCGGTGGTGGTGGCTAACGACGCCACCGTGAAAGCCGGGGCCTGGTGGCCGGAGACCATCACCAAGATCCTGCGCAGCCAGGAGATCGCCATGCGGCACCACGTGCCCATCGTTTACCTGGTGGACAGCGCCGGAGTGAACCTGCCTTACCAGGACGGCATCTTTCCCGGCCAGTACGGCGCGGGCCGGATCTTTTACTACAACGCGAAGATGCGGCGAGAGCTGCGCGTGCCGCAGATCGCCGCGGTCATGGGGCCGTGTATTGCGGGCGGCGCCTATTTGCCGGCGCTCAGCGACGTGATCATCATGGTCGACAAGACCAGCTTCATGGGGCTGGGCGGGCCGAACCTGGTGAAGGGCGCCACCGGGCAAACGGTCGATGCCGAAACGCTCGGCGGCGCGGCCATGCACAACGAAATAAGCGGCGTGGCCCACTATCGCGCGGCCAATGACAAGGAGTGTCTGGCTACGATCCGCCGCCTGATCTCCGACCTGCCTGGAAAACCGGCGCCGGCTCGTGACCCTTCCCCTCCTTTGCTGAACGAAGAGGAGGTCTACGAGACGCTGCCGAGCGATCACCGGCTGCCCTACGACATCCAGGAGGTGATCTTTCGCGTTTTCGACCGCCAGGGCTACCTGGAGTTTATGCCCGAATACGCCCCTGAAATCCTGTGCGCCAACGCACGGCTGGAAGGGATACCGGTGGGCGTGATCGCCAACCGGAGGGGCTTCTTTTCGAGCGAAGGCCAGCCGCGCGTCGGCGGCATTCTCTATACCGAGTCGGCGCGCAAAGTTTCCTATTTTGTCGAGAACTGCAGCCGGCATAGCGTGCCGCTTGTATATTTGCAGGATGTATCGGGCTTCATGGTGGGGACCCAAGCCGAGCGCAGCGGCATCATCCGGGCCGGGGCGGAGATGGTCGAGACCATGTCCTGCGCCCGGGGGCCCAAGATCATCGTCACGCTGAACCACGCCAGCGGCGCCGGCTACTACGCCATGGCCGGCCAGGGCTTCGATCCCAACTTCAGCTTTAGCTGGCCCACGGCGCGGGTGGGGGTGATGGAAGGCGAGTCGGCCGTGCAGGCGCTTTTCGCGGCGGAACTGGAGAAGTTGCGCGCCACGGGACAGGTAGTTCCCGAGGACTTGCAGGAGGCCATCGAGCGGACCCGCGCCGACTACGAGCGCTGGCTCGACGCGCGCTTCGCCGCCGCTCGCGGGTACGTCGACGCCGTGATCGATCCCCGCGACACCCGCCGTGTGCTGCGCCTGGCGCTCGAAGTGGCCGCTGCGGCGTAGCGCTCTTACCAATCAGGAAACGATTCGCGATAAAGCTGAGCCTCCCCCCGCACGGTCTCGATCTGGACCAGCGGACCCACGCCGATTCCCGGACAAAAGCGCCGCAAAGCGTGCCAGGAGCCCCGGCTGGTCAGATGTTCCGGCCAGAAGGGAAAGGTACGGCACTGCAACGGCTTCACCTCGTGGATCCGGCAGCCGTCCTGTTCTAAAAAATGGCAGGAGTCGGCCCGCGCGGGACCGTCAGCCGTGGCCCCTCGGGGGTGCGACGGACGTAGCGCGATTCGAAAACGTCGCGCTCCAGGCCCATGTAGGCGGAGATGCGGTTGATGTCCTCCTCGGTCAGGTGGACGTGTCCGCTTTGCGTGCAGCAGTTAATGCAGCCGGGCTGGCACTGGAAACGGAAGTGCAAGCGGCCCACCTATGAAGAACTGCTCCAGCCATTCCTGCCGCACGGGACGAGCCACATCGCCTTCCACGACCTCCAGCCGCAGCTTACGGGCGAACATCGCTCGGCTCCAGGGCCTTTTCCATCAGCCAGGCGTCTTCGCCGGAGGGATAGTAACGAGGCAGCATTCTGACAAAAGTATAGCCCAGGGATATGTAGAGCACGTGCGCCGCCCGGTTGCTCGCCGCCGTTTCGAGCCGGATCCTGCGGACGCCGGCGGCGCCCAGCCGCTCCTCGCAGCGCGTCAGCAGTTCCCGGCCGATGCCCTGGCGACGGTAGCCGCGCAAGACATCGAGGGTGACGAGGTGGCCCCGGCCCTGCCCGAGCACGTGCGCCGCCACAAAGCCGACGACAACGCCACGCACATTCTCTGCCACCATGGCGAGCCTTCCGTGACGGCGCAAGATGGCTGCCATCTCCGTGACCGTGTAGGCGATGCCCCTGGGAAAACAGCGGCGGTCGATCTCGCAGAGGCGGCGGAAGTCGGCCGGCTGGTAGTCGCGGTAGGTCATGGCTCGCAGGTGACGGATGGTCGAATGGCGCGATCTTGACAAACGATAATATTTATCGTTTAATAGTAATTCTCATGCAAAACACGGTGCCGGCCCGGAGGGTGGAAGAGCGCATGAAGCATTTCCAGGCCCGGGCCTCCGAGCTCGGCCTGGCCGCCACCCATCAGCGCCGGATCATTTACCGCGTAATCGCCAAAAGCGCGGAGCATCCCTCGCCGGAGCTCATCTACGAGCGGGTGAAGCGAGAAATCCCCACCATCTCCCTGGCCACGGTGTACAAGAATATCAAGACGTTCGCGGCGATGGGGCTGGTGGGGGAGGTTGGGGCGCTGCCCGGCTCCATCCGCGTGGATGCCAATCTCGACCGCCACCACCACCTGGTGTGCGTGAACTGCAAGGCGGTGGTGGACTTTTGCGATTCCCGGCTGGACCGCGTCCGGGCGGCCCGGGCGAACCCGGAAAACTTCCGCATTCTTCGCTACCAGGTGGAGGCCTTGGGCCTGTGCCCGGCCTGCCAGGTGGCGCCGGCTCGCAATAAAGTTCGAACGCAAAGGAGAAAACACAATGGGTAAAGTCGCCAGACAGGTAGTGGAGCAGGCCGGCGTGAACGTGGATGTCCTGTTGGACAAGCTGGTCCGCGCCGCAGGCGCCGAGTTCACTACCTTTTATTACTATACAATCCTCCGCGTGAATGCCATCGGCTTCGACGGCGAGGGGCTGAAGGAGATCATCGAGGACGCCCGCATCGAAGACCGCAACCATTTCGAGGCCCTCACGCCACGTATCTACGAGCTGGGCGGGGCGCTGCCGCGCGACATCCGCGCCTTTGCCGACGTGGCCGGCTGCCCGGACGCCTATCTGCCCTCCAACCCGCGCGACATGAACGCCATGCTGAAGGTCCTGGTGGAGGCCGAGCGCTGCGCCGTGCGGACCTACACGGAAATCTGCAATATGACCTTCGGCAAGGATCACCGGACCTACGATCTGGCCCTGGCCATCCTGCATGAGGAAGTGGAGCACGAAGCGTGGTTCTCCGAGTACCTGGCCGAAGGACCGTCGGGGCATTTCCGCCGCGGGACCCCGGGCACCTCGCCGTACGTCCGGCGGTTCATGTCAGCGGATATTGGCTAGTCCGCTGTGCCCTTTCAGAAGCTCGCCCGGGCGGAGGAGATTCCGCCCGGGAAAACCCTGTTCGTGCATGTGGGTGCAGCCCCGGTGATCCTGGCCAACTGGGCCGGGCGGATCTACGCTTTCCACGGGATCTGCCCGCACCGGCACAATCCGCTGGAGGGCGCCCGGATGTGGGATCATTTGCTCACCTGCCCGTGGCATCAGTTCCAGTATGACGTCCGAACCGGGGAGAACCACTATCCCAGAAACGTCTACCCGGCGGACTATCCCCGCCTGCAGGAGCAGCTCGACCCGCTGAAGAGCTATGCGGTCGAGCTGCGGGACGGCGAGGTATGGGTGGATCTGGAATGAGCGAGCTGGCCGACAAACGCTGCGTGCCGTGCCGCGGCGGCGTGCCGCCGCTGAAGGGCGAGGCCCTGCGCGAGCTGGCGGCGCAGGTTTCGGCGTGGAAAGTCATCGACGAGCACCACATCGCCAAGACCTACCTGTTCCCCGATTTCAAGGCCGGTCTCGATTTCGTCAACCGCGTGGGCGCCGTGGCGGAAGAGGAAGGACACCACCCGGACCTGTGCCTGGCCTGGGGCCGGGTAGACGCCAAAATATACACCCACAAGATCGACGGGCTGACCGAAAGCGATTTCATCCTGGCGGCCAAGATCGACCGGGTGTTTTTCAGCCGGTAGCCGCCGGTAGATTTCACAGCGATAGTCAGCGCTTCAGCCCCGCCTGCCAGTTGATCGCAACCGTGAGGGACCGGGCCTTTTCTTCCCCGGCTGTTGTGTTGACGAGAAAGCGCCGGCCATCGGGGGCAGCCGCGTAAGGGGGAATGGGGATATTTGGAATACGCGTGTCGAACAGCGCCTTAGGAACGCCGGCCTCAAATGCGGCGCGGCTCTTCGTGGCCACCGCCTTCACGTCCACCGCCATGAGCTTCCCGTCGGCGGAAAAGGGGGGGGCGATGTAAAACAGCTCTTTCCCATCGCGCCGCCAGCTCGGCCACCATCCGCCCGCGGTAGAGACTTGCCACTTGCCGCCGGGGCCAGAGGGCGCCCCTTCCGCCGGGCCGCCTGGCCTTGGGTTGAATGGCTGGACGTAGACCTCCATTCTCCCGGACTCGTTCGACAGGTAAGCCATCCATTGTCCATCGGGAGAAAACCGTCCGTCGCCCTCAAAAAATTGGGTCTGCAAGAAGGGAAACGGTTTTCGGTCTCCCTCCATTGGCAGCACCCACAAATCATATCCTGTCTTCGCATTGAAACTCGTATAAACGATGAATCGCCCGTCGCTGGACCAGTCGCAAGGATATTTACTCTCGCCGGATTTCAAAAGAAGCTCTTCGTTGCCCACGCCGCTCGAGGCCTTTTGGTACAGGTTCGCCACGTTGCTATCGCGGTTGGAATCGAAGACAATGCGGCTGCCATCCGGGGACCAGATAGGAGCCTCGTCCACCGCGGGATCAAAAGTAAACCGGGAGGCAGTGCTGCGCGCCAGGTCCAGCAGCCAGATGTCTGTATTCGCTGATGGACCACGCTGCACGGCCACCCGCTTCTGGTCCGGCGAGAGGCTGGGGATGGCATCACCGGGGGCGCCGACCGTTCCCAGCCGCTTGCCCCCGCGATCGAACCAGACAAGCTGGGCGTTTGTGGCGCCGCTGGTCCAGTGCGCCAGCACTCCGTTTGCCGAGACGGAGTAGAATGCGGTGCTGTTCGGGTCGGGATCGGTCACCCGCTCGACGACGGGAAAGGGCTCGCCGGACAGTTCCAGGCGATCCGGGTTGAAGCGCTGGGCCATCAGCGTTCCCTCACGAACGAAGAGCAGATAGCCACCACGTCCGTCCCCGGCCGGGGCGTAGGCCGGCATCCAGTTGCTAGCAACGAGACGCCTGCGGTCCTTGGAGTCGAGGGAGCCGGCGTAAATGTGCTCATTCTGCCGGTTGGCTGCGGATGCAGCGTAATACAGGAAGTGGCGGCCATCGGGTAAGAAATGTGGCCAAACGTGACCGTCTTCCTGGCGCGACTGGTCGAGCGTCGTGATGGGAGTGGACGCGCCGCCCTCGGCCGACACGCGGTGTAAAACCCCGGTAGCATCCGGGAAGACGATCACCCCGTCCCGGCTCCACGTCCCCCGCAGGCCGGCCGACGCGTCGCACAGCGTCAGGGCCGGCCCGCTGGAAGCTTCGATTTTTTTCAGTTTCCCCTGGGCGAAAAATCCGATAAACCGGCTGTCCGGCGACCAGAAGGGATGATTGGCGCCTTCTGTGCCCGGAAGCGGCTGGGCATCGAGCGAATCCAGGCGCCGAATCCAGATTGACTGGTTGCCTCCAGGCGCGTTGACCACCAAGGCCAGGCGCCGGCCGTCGGGCGAAATCGCAAATGGGTCGGCAAAGGTCGCCTTCTCGGGAGGAGAAACGGTAAAGCGCATCGCGGCCTGCTCGATGGGCGCCTCCCGGAAGTGAATGAAAGCGAGCGCCAGCGTCGTCGCCAGCAATACCGCTATGGCAACCAAGTAGGACAGGCCTCCAGGCCTGTCGGTCGGCGCGGCAGGCAGCACAGCGGCTTCCTCCGCGCCCTCCCCGCTGATCGCTTCCTCGATCGTGATCCGCGCCTCACCAATGTCCCGCAGCCGCCGCAGCAGCTTGCGGATTGCAGCAGGCGTGTTGGCGGGAAGGGCGTTCCAGTTCGGCTCATCCTTCATCACCGAGGCCAGGGTTTCGGGCGCTGTCTCGCCGGAGTAGATCTGCTTGCCAGCCAGCATCTCGTAGAGCACGACGCCGAAGGCCCAAATGTCGGCTCGCCGGTCGACGCTTTTGCCCTTCGCCTGCTCCGGCGACATGTAGGCCGCCGTGCCGAGGATCACCCCGGCGCGCGTCGGCCCCAGACTGATGGTGGGGGAGTGCGAAGCGTCAGCCTGTGACGCTTCGCACTCCAGCGCTTTGGCGAGACCGAAGTCCAGGACCTTCACCGCGCCATCGCGCTTGATCTTGATATTGGCGGGCTTGAGATCCCGATGGATGATGCCTTTCTCGTGCGCCGCTTCCAGCGCCTCGGCGATTTGTTTCCCGATGGGCAGAGCTTCATCAATCGCGATCGGCCCCTCGCGGATGCGCTCGGCGAGCGTCGGCCCCTCGACGAGCTCCATGACTAACGCCCGGACTCCGCCGGATTCTTCGAGCCCGTGAAGGATCGCAATGTTGGGATGGTTCAGCGAGGCGAGCAACTGGGCTTCGCGGCTGAAACGCGCCATGCGCTCGGCGTCGCCCGAGAACAAATCGGGCAGCACCTTGAGCGCCACGTCGCGCCCCAGCCGCGTGTCGCGGGCGCGGTAAACCTCGCCCATACCGCCGGCGCCCAGGGGAGCAAGGATTTCGTACGGACCCAGGCGCGTCCCAGCAGACAGGGACATAATTGGCCCGATTCTACTCCAGCAGGCTGTAAATAGATAGCTAGGGGCTTTTAGTCGGCGGCGCCGCTCACCTGGCGGCGCGGGGCGCGGGGCAGGGCCGCTTCGATCGTGTCGTTGATGCGGCCCTTGGAAAACTCCATGGCCACGCGGATGGCGTTCTTGATGGCGTTGAGGTTGGAGCGGCCGTGGCAGATGATGCACACCCGGGCTCGGCACTGCCCGTCGGCTCCAGCGGCAGTTAGGCCGTTTACACCTCTCACTACCGGACCTTTAGTTTCCGCGCTTGCCTCCCGGGCCGAATGTCCTTGCGCAGCCACTCATTGACGACTGCGCCGATGCTCGCGTCCGTCTTCCTGGCGCGCTGTAGAACTACCATGGCGACGTCGGGCTCCAAGTAGACAGGGATGTTCAATTCCACACCCGGCCGGTAGAACTTCCCGCGTTCCCCCTTCGAGAAATCATATTCCTTCTTCATGTCCAATTCCCTCGCACTGCCTGGCTTCTCGCTTGGTAGCTTTCCGTGCCGAAATGACTCTTATTCTCCATTCACCAGCCGCGGCCTCTGAAAACGTATGGACCAGAACCAGGACCCTTCCGTGGCTGTCCCTGCCAATGGTCACCTATCGTT
>JACQDG010000220.1 GCA_016201185.1 Acidobacteriota bacterium
ATCCTCGTCCCCTCGGCGTACAGGGGATCGATGGCGCGCACGATGGCCAGCCGCTGGTCGAGGCCGGCGGCGCGCTCGCCCGGGGTGGCCCTCTGCTGCAGGTCGATCCGGAACAGCGTCTGCTCGGTGCGCCGGTGGTCGCCGTGGAGAAGGGTGTGGAGACCAGCGCACTCGCTGCACGTGCCGTCCTTGTTGATCAGCGAGCAACGGCTGTCGAAGTGGTCCACCAGTGCCTGGCGGGCCTGAAGGACGCGGAATCGAACCGCCTGCACGGAGATGCCCAGCGTCTCGGCGGCCTCCGCGTCCGAAAAGCCATGGACCTCGGCCAGCAGCAGGGCCGCCTCCTCGTGGGGAGGCAGGCAGCGCCCCATGCAGGTGAAGCAGAAGTCGATGTGCTCTTCAATGGCGTAGGTGGTATGCAGCTTGGATTTGTGTATCTTCTGCAGCTTGCGCCGCTCCGAAGCTTTTTCCGCGGCCCGGCGGCCGGCACGGATCAGCGCGTCCGGGTCCCACTGCTTCTGGCCACGCAGATACTCCAAGGCCGCCTCCGCGGCGCGGCCGAAGATCCAGATGCGGAACGAAGAAGCGCCCTTGTAATGGGCAATCGTTTCCAGGGCCTGCAAGGCGATCTCCTGGGCCAGGTCTTCGGCGTCCTGGGCCGCGGCCGTCATGCGGTAGAGAAACGCGCGCAAGGGCCTTTCCAGCGGGTCGTACAGCTGGGCGAAGGCATCCCGGTCGCCGGCCCGGGCCCTTTCGATCAGCGCGGATTCACTAGAATCCAGCATTGCTTTGCCATCCACCCGGCGGTGCTATTCTGGCGGCTAGAGACTGCCGCCCATGCCCGCTAATCTGACGCCTGAGTACCTGGAGGCTGAGCGGGAATACAAGAGCGTCTCCACCCACGCCGAAAAAATCGCCGCCCTGGAGCGGATGCTATCGACTGTTCCGAAGCACAAGGGAACCGAGAAGCTCCAGGCCGACATCAAGCGCCGGCTTTCTCAGGCCCGCAAGGAGTCCCAGAAAAAAGGCGCCGCCCACTCGGTTCCATTCTACCTGGTCGAAAGGGAAGGCGCGGGCCAGGTGGCGCTCGTCGGCCCGCCCAACTCCGGCAAGTCCCAGCTCGTCTGCTCACTTACCCATGCCCGGCCCGAAGTCGCCGACTACCCCTTCACCACCCGCCTGCCCACGCCCGGCATGATGTCGTTTGAAAACGTGCAGATTCAACTGGTCGATCTGCCGCCGCTTTCCGCCGAATTCATGGAGCCCTGGTTGCCACAGGTGATACGCAACGCCCACGCCGGCTTGCTGGTGGTGGGATTGGAGGACGCGGCGGTACTCGATGAAATCGAGTTCATCCTCGAGACGCTGCACAAGCTGCGCCTGCCCGTGCCCGCGCTGCTCGTCGGCAACAAGCTCGATCTGCCCGGCGCCGAGGAGAATTTTGCCGCGCTTGAAGACCTCTACCGCGACCGCTTCCGCTGCTTGCCGGTTTCAGCCGCGACCGGCCGGAACCTGGACCGCTTCGCCCGCACTGTCTTCGACCTGCTCGGCATCGTGCGCGTGTACACTAAGGCCCCGGGGAGAACAGCGGATCTCACCGCGCCCTTCCTGCTGCGCCGCGGGCAGACCGTGCACGACGCCGCCCGGCTGGTCCACAAGGATTTCGCTGAAAAGCTGAAATTTGCCCGGTTGTTTCACGTTTCCGGCGACCGCGATGGCCTCATGGTCGAGCGCCACCACGTGGTGGACGACGGCGACATCCTCGAGTTCCACATTTGAGGGGGCAAGGCCGCCCTTATTGCGGCTGGTTGAGCACCCGGAATGCTCCGCCGCCGTTCGACTGCGCCCGGACCAGCTCCTCGACCGTGCGGTCCTGGTGCTTGGCGATCAAGCGTGGCGGCTTGGGCGGAATGTCGGGCATGCCGTTGCCGTTCCACTTCAGGTACAGATGCGGCGCGATCTTTTCTTCGGAGATGCCGGCGAAGCGAAAAGCAGGATATTTGAACTGCGGCCCGTGGATCCACCGCACGCGGCTGTAATAGAAGCCGTACATGCCCAGCTTCCAGGCTAGGTTGGAGCGCTTCCGCACCACGGAAAAATTCAGGCTCTGGCTCCAGGCCGTCAGGATGAACTCCCACTGCAACTGCGTCAGCTCGCGAGGCTTGAGGCCGCGGCCGTGGGCCATGCGCGTGTCCTCTAGCGGCGTGAAGATCGAAGGCACGTAAAGAATCTTGTTTTTCCGCAGCCGGTGCAGCAGGTCCAGCGACTGCCGGATGTCGTCGTCCGTCTCGCCGGGCAGACCCACTATGAACGTGCAGACCGGGAACCAGTTGTTCTGGTTCAAGATCTGGATGCCTTCGACTACAATGTCCTGCCAGTCCCGAATGTTGAAGGGCAGGGCCTTGCCTGCCATGGTCTCAGCCGCCAGCCGGGCCGAGCCGGTCTCGATGCCGATCAGCGGCGAGAGGAACTGCTGGTCGCAGTGGGTGGAAGCCGGGTTCTTCAACACGCTCTTTCCCAGCAGGATCCGCGACAGTTCCTTGATGAGGTGCGGATTCACCAGGGCCGGGGCAATGGTGGCGTGGGAGAGCGGAAGGTATTCGACGCCCGGAATGCGCGCCACCGATTCATAAAAGTTCACAATGGCGTCCGCGTTGGGGATGTAGAAGGGATGGCGGGCGCCGTAGATAAAAATGTCCTCCGAGACGGGGAAAATGCACTTGCCTCCTGCCCTCACGTTGGCCCGGACCGCCTCGATGAGGGCGTCCTGATCGAGCGACACGCGAGTCTCGAGCGTGGGCGAGCAAAAGGCGCACTGGCGGCCGCAGCCGCGCGTCATCTCGACCACACCATAGGTGGAGCGGCGCGCCGGCACCCGTAACTGCTCCTGCCGCGGCTCGGGCGCCCGCACTACCCGCGGCAGTTCCTCGCCGGCATCGGCCTTCTGGAACAGCTTCAGGATCACGCTTTCGGCCCGCCCCACCACCACGCAGTCCACGCCCCGCCGATCGAAAGAATTGGTCTTTTCGATCTGCCAGGCGCCCGCCCCGCCCACAATCACCTTGGGACCATACTTCCGCAAGGCTGGGTGCTTGTATACCCGCTCGCTTTCGTAAGCATTGATGGGAACGGCCGTGGATCCGAAGATGTTGCTGTACACCCCGGTGGAAAAGGCCACCCCGATGGGGTTGTGCGCCGCTACTCCCACCGCCCGCGTCCGCGGCCCCACGAACAGGCCGAGATGGTCCGGATGGCAGACCGCGATGTCCTCCCCAGGAAAGTGCTCTCGCAGGATGTCTTCCACAATCCGCAGTCCCAGCGGCATCACCTTCGCCGTGCCGTCGGGATAACTCTCTGCGTTCAGATGTCTTTTGTAGAGGAAGCGCGGTGCAAAACGTGCCGGCACGGAGGCATAGACCATTTGTTTCCAAGGACTGAACCCCTGCTCGGTGCTCTCCGTCTCCGGAGCGGTCAGAACGAAGCGCACGCCCTGGGGATGATAGATCATGGCGACGTTTTTTTTCTCGGGGACTTCCAGACACGCATTCAGACATTCTATATCGCTTTCTATATCGCTTTTTACCGGTTTTGAACCCGTTCGCTTCAGTCTGTAGGCCAGGAAAAACAACCAGCGGCATGGTTCTTAGTACTAAGGTCATATTACTTTTTAGCACTCGGTTGAATTGCCAAATCGGATGCAATTGAAAATAATAGCCACTGTGGGTTCTATAGCCAATAGTACTTAATGGTGATAGGTGATAGGTAAAAAGGCTCTGGCGACGTATCAGAGGAATCGCGCATGAAAGAGCTGTCGCCGCACGCACGGATTTACTTAGTGCTAGTGATTATCGCCGGCTACCTGGCGTTGGGCCAGCTTTTTGTGCAGGCTGCCACTCCGCCGCACACCAAACTGCTTGTCTTATTGCTGCTGGCGTCCACCTGCGGTCCACTGCGTCTTCGCACGCCGAGGTTTTCTTCAGGGAGTGCGGCGCCGCCACTGGCCGAAGAGAGCGCCGTCTCGGTCGGGCTGGTGTTTGTCTTCTCCTCCCTGATCGAGCTTCCGGCCCGCTATGCCGCCATCGTTTCCATGGCGGCGGTGATGAGCCAGTTGCAGTTAGGCCGCCGCTCCAGGCTGAAAATCCGTGACTACCTGTTGCACCTTTCCGCTGCCAACCTGAGCCTTTTGATGGCCTACGACGCCTTCCACACTCTGTGCCAGTCAACCGCGCTTCCGCCGCTGGAAGCGCTCCTCGTTGCGGCCCTGATCCACTTCCTGGTCAGCACGTGGTGCCGGACGGCGGCCGAATCTCTCGAAAGTGACCGGCCCGTGGCCGCCACCTGGTGGCGCGACTACATGCCCTCGGCGCCGGTTTACGCCCTCATGGCGGTGGGAGGGTTCCTGCTGGGTCCTCGGTTGCGGAGTTGAAAGCCCTCGAGGTGGGCGCTCTGCTGCACGACATCGGCAAGCTGGCCGTGCCCGAGCATTTGCTAACCAAGCCCGGCCGGCTCACAAGGAGGGAGTTCAACCAAATCGCCATCCACCCCCAGGTGGGTGCTGAGATCCTGGCTGCCGTGAAATTCCCCTTTCCGGTGGCCGAGCTGGTTCACAGCCATCACGAGAATTGGGACGGCACCGGTTATCCCCGCGGCCTGGTCGGCAGCCAGATCCCGTTGACGGCGCGCATCCTCAGCGTGGTGGATTGCTTCGATGCCTTGATCTCGGACCGCCCCTACCGGCCTGCCTTTCCACTGGAAAAGGCCGTCCAGATGATCGAGCTCCGCAGCGGCGCCACTTTTGATCCCAAGGTGGTGGAAACCCTCCTGGAAGTGCTGCCGGAGGTCCAGAAGGGCGCGGCCGAGGCGGACACAGGACTTTCCTTGCAAAGCCCGCGTGCCATCGACGCCATCCAGACTTCCATGAACGCCGAAGAACTGGAGGATTCGGCAGAGTCGCCGGTTTCCGAGATGGAGTTTCCTGCCAGCGAGCCGATGCGCCGGCTGCTCGATCCCCGGGGCTCGGGCTTGCAGGTA
>JACQDG010000221.1 GCA_016201185.1 Acidobacteriota bacterium
AGGGCAAGCCGGAAGAGGCGCTCGGCTACCTGGAGAAGGCGCGCAAGGGCGGGGAAAACCTGGCTGAGATCTATTCGGCCATGGCCCAGATCTACCTTGAGGGCAGGCATTATTCGGAGGCCGCCAAAGCTTATCGTGACTTGCTGGCGGTGGATCCGGACAACGCGGCGGCGGAGTTCAACCTGGCGCTCTGTTACGAGGCCCTAGGGTCTTATCCCGAGGCTTGCGCCGCCTTCCAGGCGGTCATCCGCAACGCCCCCGACCTGATCGACGCCTACCTGGGGTTAGCCACGGCCTACACCAAGCGGGGGGAATTCGCCCAGGCCCAGGCCGCTTATCAAGCCTATCTAAAGACCCACCCGGACTCGTTCCCCGCCCAGTTCGGGCTGGGGGTCAGCTTCCACTTGGCCAAGCAACACGACAAGGCGATTGAGGCCTACAAGAAGGCCCTCCATCTGGAGACCAATTCTGAGGAAGCTCTGGCGAACCTGGCTGCCGTCTACACCGAGATTCAGGACTTCAAGAGCGCCCTCTCTTTTTACGACCGTCTAGTGACGGCCAAGCCCGACTCCTGGACCGCCCACGAGGGTCTGGCTTACGCCGGCTTTCGCATGGAGCGCTATCAGGAAGCCTGCGGGCACTATGAAGCGGTGGTGAAGCTGAATCCACAGTCCTTCGAGGGCTGGTACAACCTGGGGGCGACACGGCAGAAGTTGGGCCGACTGCAGGACGCCGCGTCGGCCTACCGGGAAGCGGGGCGGCTCAAGCCCGACGCCGTCGAACCCCACATCAATCTGGCCATCGCGCTGGAACAAACGGACAGCGAAACGGATGCGGTGGCGGAATACCAGTACGCCTTGCGGCTTGACCCCCGCTCGGTGACCGCCCTGTACAATTTGGCCCTGATTTGCGAGAAGAGGTCACGGGAAGCAGAAGCCGCCGACTGCTACCAGCGCCTGCTCGGGGAGAAGCCGGATTTTCTCGACGCCCGGTTTCGCCTGGCCCTGGTTCTGCACAAGGCGAACGATTGGCAGCGCGCGGCCCCTGTGTATGAACAATGCCTGAAAGAGAAACCGGATTGGGCAGAAGCCTGGCTGAACCTGGGGATCGTCTATCTGAAGATGGAGAAGAGGGCGGAGGCCCAGAGGGCCTTCAGCCGCTGCCTCGAGCTGACGCCTGACGATCCGGAGGCCCTGCTGGGACTGGCCACCGTCCATGTGCAGGCGCAGAACCTCGACGAGGCCCGGAAGCTCTACCGCCGTCTGGTGGAGCTAAAGCCCAACCATCCGGAGATCCTCTTCAACGCCGGCCTGCTGGAGCAAAGGGCTAACAACCACCGGAGCGCGGTCCAGCTTTACACCCAGGCCATCTCCCACAAAACGGAGTTCGCCGAGGCCTACCTAAATCTGGCGATCGCGCAGCAGGGCCTGGGTGACGAGGCCGAGGCCAGCAAAGCCTTCGAGAAAGCTATCCGGCTGAAACCGGAGCTGGCGCGGGGATATTTCGCGCTGGTAACGCCGGGTTCCCCATCGGTGCAGTGAGGGTGTGAAGAACTGGCCCGCAAGACTGTTCTGCTGAAGACCGGCACTCAGGCTACCGGGTATTCCCGTTCGAGGAGACTTTCTATCCCGGACTGGTCGTTTTCGGGCTGTACAGTAGCACGCTTCTCAGCCGCCTGGCCGGCGAGCGTTTCCACGGCAGTGATCAGCTTCTGTAGCAGCACGTCGGTTTGGGCAGAGGCATTGCGCAACAACTCGATGGCGTGGACCTGATCGCTGAGCCGTTCGTCCAGCCCGTCAATCCTTTCGGCAACCATCTTCTCCACGGCCGCCAGCACTTGGTCAATGGGCGGCAGGGCGAGCGGCTCGTTCGCCCACTGCTCCAGGCGGTGTTCCAGTTGCTCCACCCGCAGCGTGACCCCATCCAGCCTGTCGCTGAGCTCGGGCTGCGGCCGGCCGTCTTCGGACCGTTTCTGCAGTTCGGCAATAGCCAGAACCAGTTCGTCAACACGCCTTGTTAATACAGGGTCGGGCCCGGGGACGGGTACCGCAAGAAATTGCTTCCTGCGGCGAACCAGGGAAGAGGCAAATCCCAGATACATGCCTCCGCCTAGCAGCGCTGCGCCTGCCAATGCCCAGGTTGCGTTCTTCAAAGGGCCCGATGTGTTCATGGCTGTCGCCTGAGGGGGGAAATTCAGGAGGTGTTAGTATAGCACGCCTCTCGAAATCCTCAGGCTCTTTTTTTCGTGGGATTCCGGCCGGCTCGCCCTCCGACGCCCTTACGCCTGTAGTTATAGTACCAAAACGCCCAGCAGCCCCGGAGGGTACTAGCAATCATATTTATTTCAATCAGTTAGCCATGTATTCCCCCCTTGCCTTCCTAGGGAAAATCCGATATCCTGCTGGGAGATCAGACTGCCCCATGCCTGTGCTGGCCGTGGCACCTCAACGACTTGGGCGCTCTCCCGGTGTCCGTACTCACCAAGCGGTGGAAGCGGGTGGGCGAATTCTGCTGGCGCGGTTTGACGCGGGCGGCGGGGTCTGCTGGATGAACCGGGCTGCGCGGGAGGTCTGGGGCGCAGGAAAACGCGTGGCGGAAGTCCTGGCCTGCGGGCGGCCCGTGCCCGGACTGACCAGTTTCCCCCTTTCTAGTTATTGGTTATTGGTAGGAAGGGAGGGAGGTGACTCCGGCGCCGTGCGGCGCAGGAAACTAGGGCAGGTGAATCTGGTTCTGCTCGAAATGTGCAGCCGCCGCGGCTGGCGAAACCTGGGTCTGGCCCGCGCCGGGGTACGGCTGGAAACCCACCATCGCCACGCCGACCGCGAGCGTCTGCAGGGCCGCGACGCGAGAGAGCTCATCGCCGCTCTGGAGGCCGAGCGGGGGAGGATCGCTCGGGACCTCCACGACAACGCCGGTCAGACGCTGGCCGGCATTTTGCTGAACCTGGAGCTGGTGGCCCGCCATCTCGGCTCGGCTCAGACTGAGGTCCTGGCCCGCCTGCGCCGCAGCAAGGAGCTGGCGCAACTCGCGATGGAGCAGATTCGCAAGGTCTCCCACGAGCTCCACCCTCCCCAGTGGGACGAGGTGGATTTCGCCACTGCCGCGGAGTGGCTAATCGATCGAATGGGCCTGCGGCCCACGATGGAAGTGGAAACAGCGGAAATGCGCCCGCCGAAAGACTTGCCGCTGGCCGTGAAGACGGTTCTTTATCGAACCTTGCAGGAG
>JACQDG010000254.1 GCA_016201185.1 Acidobacteriota bacterium
CGCCTGAAGGATTCAAAGGAGCTGGCGCAGCTCGCTGAAATGCTGCCGAGCGGCAACGTCTCCTTTAACATGGACCGGCTGGCCGGCTACGCCAAACTCGTTCGGGAGTTTTATTGGGACAACCACGTCGGGCGGTTCCTGCGCGATGCCGTGCCCCATTATCGGCAGGCCGTCGGCCGGAAGTTACCTTCGGACCTGCCGCCGGGCGCGAGAGTTTTGCTTTCGCCCCTGGCCCCGGTTGCCCGTATGGAATTCGTGCGCCGCAGCCCGAAGCCAGTGACTTACCTTGTGCTGGGGGGGTGAGGGGCAGGACTTTCCGCCATGAGCCGCACTTCCATTTGCGGCGGCGGAATGCTGATCCCTTCCTTCTCGAAACGCCGGTAAATCTCGGAAAGGATCTCGTCCAGCACCTTGCCCTGCTGGCGGAAGTCACCAATCCAGAAGTTGAAGTTCACCTGCAAAGCCGATTCACCGAAGCCGCTTAGGAAAGCCTGCGGGGCCGGCTCGGTCAGCACCATCGGGTGAGACCGGCAGATCTCGACCAGAAGGCGCTTCACCAGCGCCGGATCGCTGCCGTAGGCCACCCCGATCTTCTGCCGCACGTTCAGACGGTTATCCGGGTAGGAATAGTTCACGGTGGTCGATTTGGCCAGCTCGGAGTTGGGAATAATGTAGACGGTCTGGTCGAGCGACAGAATGCGCGTGGAGCGCAGTCCGATCTCGTGCACATCGCCGATCCGTCCGTTGGCCAGCTCGATGCGGTCGCCCAGCCGAAAAGGCCGGTCGATCATGATGGTGAAGCCGGCGATCATGTTCGCGATGGTCTCCTGCGCCGCCAGCGCCACGGCCAGCGATGCCACGCCCGCCGCCCCCAGCAACGCGGTGAACCGGACGTTGTAGTGCTCCAGCACCACCGTGGCCGCAATAAATATCAACAACACTTTGGCGACCCGCTGGACCGCCGGGACGAGCTCGGTGTCGAGCTTGCTCCCCGTCTGCGGGGCGATCCGGGCGAGATACCACTCGCTGATGCCCTTAAGAAGCCCGTAGGCCACCCAGGTGACGCTGGCCACCGTGAAGATGTAGGTAGCGCCCGCGATATAGGGAGTGACGGCCAGGCCGCGCAGGCGCGGGAGCTTCGAGAGCCGGCTGAAGATCACCTGGGCGCCTATCGCCAGGATCAGGAGAAAGACCGGCGTGGCGGTGTGCTCGGCGAGCCAAGTCCCCATCCGGGCTTCCCGGCCCCGCAGGAACAGCTTGCGCCACAGCAGCCGCAGCGAGACGGCCACCCCCAGCACCACCGCCAGCGTCACCACCGCCTGGAAAAGATCGCCGACCGAGGACAATCCCATCAGGGGTTATCTTAGCGTGGTTTGCGGGTTAAGTGACTCGGGCTTGCCATTGTGGCAGAGTAGAAGGCGTCCTACTTTCGAATCGCTGCCATGCGCGTCGGCCTCTACAGCATCACCTACCTCGGCCTGTGGTACCGCGGAGAGGCGTTAACGGTGGAGCAGTTGATCCGCCGGGCGCGCGAATATGGCTACGAAGGCGTGGAAATCGACGGCAAGCGGCCGCACGGCAATCCCCTCGACATGCCGCGTCGTCGCTGTAAGGAGCTCCGCCGCATGGCGGCGGGCGAAGGCGTCGAAATCTACGCCGTAGCCGCCAACAACGATTTCAGCAGCCCCATTCCTGAGCAGCGGGAGGCTCAGATCGCCTATGTGCGCAACCTGATCCGCATGACGGCCGACCTCCGCGCCAAGCTGCTGCGCGTCTTTGCGGCCTGGCCGGGCGTGACGCGCTCGGGCGGCTTAGGACGCTACGACGTTTCGCGGCGGCTCTGGCAGCAGGCGCATGAGCCGTTCTCCCAGGAGGAAACCTGGGCCTGGTGCCGGGAGGGCCTGGCGGAATGCGCGTGCTATGCAGACCAAGCGGGCGTGACCCTGGCGCTCCAGAATCATCCGCCGGTCATCGAGACCCACCACGACATGCTGCGCATGATCCGCGAAGTCGGCTCCCCTCATTTACAGGCGTGCCTGGACGCCCCGCTCGTCGCCAGGTATGAGACGACAGCCGTCGAGCAGGCCGTGCGCGCCACGGGTGGTCTGCAAGCGCTCTCCCATTTCGGCGGCGAATACGATCAGGCGCTGGACGGCTCGGTGCGTGGCTTTGTCCGCTCGGCGGACAACGGCCTCGAACTGGAAAGCTTTTACGCGGATTTTCTCACGGCCTTGCTCGAAATCGGCTATGAGGGTTTCCTGGGCTACGAGCTTTGCCACCAGCTTCCCGTCGTCGATGGTGAGACCGTCGGCATCGAATTCGCCGACCGCAATGCCCGGCTGGCGGCCCAATACATGAAGGGCCTTATCGCGGAAGTTCGAGCGGATGCCGAAACGCCGTCAGAGCGGCGGCTGTAAACGCCCTGTCAATCCCATCCAAGCATCATCCAGGCCTGGTCCTTGTAGCCGATGACAAATTGAGCCGGCGGGCGTTGCTGTGAGGCATCCCTTGCGGGGACCTGCTCCACTGTCAGGCTGCGGTCGCCATAGTACAACGCAACAATGAATTTCGGTGTGTAGGCCCCTGGGGCGAAAGGGTCCGCGACGAATAAAATGCGGGAATTCGGAGGCGGCCGTTTGTGGGCCCCGAGCTGCCGGGCCAGCGTCCGGATAACTTCCTGTTCGCTGCCGGAGCGGCACGGAATTGTCCAGGTCCGCTGCACGCGGTGCGCGCGAACCAAAGCGAGCACCATCAGGCCAAGAAGCGCGAGGCGCGCCGGCGCACCTGTGAACACGGACGGTCGCTGGATTCGCAGGATCCGTCGCGGGGCAAACTCGCAAATCTCCACGATAACAATCGCTGCGTATAACGCCCAGCCTGCCATCGGAACATAGAATGCGAATCCCCCCCGCGCAGGTATGAACAGGATCGGAAGCGGGATAATAATGATAAACAGCAGGGAAAATTTCAGATTGCGCGACCGCCGGAGCCATGCCACCGCGGACAGCGCACCGAAGAGCACGATGACCCTGAAAGGGGTGAACCAGCCGGGAGAGTAGAGCAATTGGTCCAGATACCAACACCAGGTGTCCATGAACTGGCCAACAGAGAGCACAGGCGTGTAGAGCGGATGGTTTGCCAAAGGCCCGGCAAACAGCTTTGACACAACATAGGGAATCGCAAGAACGAAGGTGAGCACGGATGCAAGTCCCTCCCGCACGAGCCATTTCCCGGCAAAGAAGCGGTCCGGACTGAATGGAGTGTGATACACGAGCTCATATATCCCGATCATCAGAGGCAAAGTGAGCGCCATCTCTTTGGAATCCAGTGCGCCGATATACAGGACTACAAACCACGCCAAACGCCAACCTTGCACCAGACGGCCGCCCTGCCGGGTCGCGACATAAAAGGACAGCGCTGCAAAATAGAACGAGAAGCACAGAACGTCGTAAACAGTTCCGGTGTTGCAGTAGATTTCGATAAATCGAGCATGAAATGAGCAGATTAGCGCGGCAAGAACCCCGACTTCATCCGAGCCGGTCAATCGCCGGGTGAAGCGGAAGACCAGGAACAGGTTCAACAGCAGGAGCGCGTAGAAGAGCAGGCGGAACGGCAAGGGGTCGAACCCGGCGACTGCGTACGCGAGACGATAGAAAACCCCGCCCATCGGGCGGTACGAGGGACTGAAGTAGATAACGTTGTCCCACAACACCCGCCACCACGGTTGAACCCAGTAGCGGTAAAGGTTCATCATGTCATCGTCGGTGAAGTAGGCTCTCAGGCCGTGGCCACTGGACCATAAAAAGTAGGCGGCCACCCCGGCTGACACGGCAATCCCCTCGACAACGCGGCTGTGCTCTCTCTTCAAATTGTTGAGCGTAACATGCCTGGAGGAATTAGCGCGCCGAGCCAGCGGCCCAATACATGAAGGGCCTTATCACGGAAGTTCAAGCGGCCCATCGGGCGCGGCTGACGGCTGGAGGCCTTCCCCGGAATTCTAGTAAAAAGGGCCTATACTATTGGCGGAGCCGGCCTGCCCGGTTCCGCCGATCCCTGGCTGGCGTGCGCCAAGCAAGCGTGAAGGTTGCCTAGGAGGGAGCGACGCGTGTCTTCCTTGAAAGTGATATGTGTTACCGTGTTGCTGCCTTGTCTGGTGGGGCAGACCTTTGCCGCCACCTCGGAATGGGCTGCGGTCCAAAGCCTTGCCGCGGGCGAGCGCATTGAAGTAAGCCTCGCAACCGGCAAGACGCTGAACGGGAACATCGACCACGTGACTGCCGAGGCAGTGTACCTGCAAAGTCGGACACAAACAGTCGCAATACGTTGCGATGAGATCAGTGGGCTATACACCAAGAAGAAGAAAAGTTGGATCAAGCCGGTATTGATCGGCTCGGCTGTCGGCGCAGCGGCTGCGGGCATCGCAGCACCCAAGACCCTGGAGCACGAGACCGGTTACGCCGGGGCTGTCGCAGGCACCGTCGCATTCGGCGCGCTCATCGGCGCCGGGGTGGGGTACCTGGCAAAGGGATCCGGCAAGTCGCTGGTCTATGAATCCGCGCGGGGCCGCTGAACTCGCCGTCAGAGAATGGTGCCGATAGGTATAGGCATCCGTCCGTCGTTCAGCCGGGCGCAAAGTGTTAATGGCCATTGAACAGCACACTGAAGGAGCTAGAGGTCTCACCGGCAGCCGTGATATTGTTCTGATTGATGCGAGATGGGACAACAAGCCCTCGGGATCGAAGGCCTAAATCAAGCGCTCACAACTGAAGTTCCCGCAAGAGGCTGCATCACCGGTGCAGTTCAGGCCGCGCGGGCTCCAGAGACGTTCCGGGACCTTCGCGGTTGCAAAACCGGCCGCGTTTATCTCGGTTTAACTCTCCTCATTGTCTTCTTCTGATATACTGCTCGGCAATTACGGGAATGACTCGTCCAAGGCTGCTCGAGGCGGGGGGAGGATTTTGCGATGAGCGCCAGAAAGCAAGCCGCTCGGGTGATCGCTCTAGCGGCGGGATTGGCAAGCTGCTTCACGACCGGCCCAGCCCCGCCCGTGGAAGTTTCGAGTGTGGCGGCACAGGCGAAAGGGGTCCGCGACGAATAAAATGCGGGAACTCGGTGGCGGCCGCTATGCAATCAAGCGCAGGAACGAAGTGGGATTTGAGGTCGGAGAGTATGATCCGACTGCGCCGCTGGTGATTGATCCGGTGTGGGATGCTGGAAGATGTTAACGCTACAGCCGCTCGCGCTGGATCACGATGCGGCTCCGGCGCTCGCTGCTCGACCGCTCGGGTAGTTCCAGGTTCAGCGTGATCTCCTTCTTGTTTCGCACTACCACGATGGGAATGAATTTCTTCTCCCAGGCGGAGC